>JASFJP010000511.1:0-3895 GCA_050121225.1 Desulfobacterales bacterium | reverse complement strand
GTGGGAGAATTAAGAGACAGCGAGGAACTAACCTACAGCAAAATAGCTGAAGAAATCTTTCCTGAAGCTCAGAACTCCAAATCTGCTCAAAGCAAAGTCTCGCGCTACTATAAGCGATATAAAAACCTGATCAATGGGGGGTATCGAACTCTGTGATACCTCAAAAGCGTAAATAAGGTAATCGTGATTTCAAACTCCGACGATTCTTGAGGACTTGAGTTTCTGCGATCTTCACGATATCGCTTTTGACCCATTCACTGGTGATTAGTGTGCTTAACAAGAAACTTAAGATTACTCGAACGTCTCTTAATTATTATTAATTTTGTGTTTTGAAGACATATATGTCTATAAATGTTGACATATATTTATAAAAAAGTATACATAACTTTATAACTGCCCAACATTATTTTAAATTCTACCCCTCATGTCACTCCGAACCGTTGACGTCCAAAATACCTTTTCTCGAGCGACAGTTGGTATATTTTTTTCCTGCCGGTGGAATTTCTACACCCTAATTTTCTCAGATCATCCATAACAGAGCAGGGCCATGGGTTTTCGGTTTGCGATCGAAAGTAATCAACTAATTTTTAAAGAAAAAATTATTTAGAGGGTTATTACGTATGATTCTCACCGATGAGAAAATTATTACACAATATTATTACATTAATTTCCTTTCCGGCTTAGTCGAAATATGGTTTGGGTTACTATGTCTATTTATAACTATATGAATTTATTTTTAATAATATTTATCAAAATTTATTAACAAAAATATTTATTCTGGCATAAGCTTTGCTCGAACCTAAAGGAACTTACCATCGGGAGGTTGGGAAGGTGTCTATCCATCAGTCGAAGGCGGAATCTTGTTTTATTTGCCCAAGTAACACTTCCTCATTCGAACTCGATTTTAAAATAGAGATCAACTTTAGCGTAAGATAAGGCAGAAAAAGCCAAATCCATGGGTATCTGGATGCGGCAACCCACGGGTCTATGTCCAACAGACAGCTGGGTTGCCGGGAAATGCGGCGCCTCGGTTTTAAGGTCTCAAATTGGCTTCTGGGTCGATTAAGGGGATGGGTGGTCACGGCAGCGAAACAAATTGATTACAACTTGATTCTATTCTCAGAAAAGAAGGAAAAAATATGCATTCAAAAGAAACAGCCAACTCATTTCTTCGAGTTTTTCTTCATATCCTTTTCAAGCGAAAATTATTCATCATTATTTTCTTTGCTGTAACTATTTTGATTAGTGGAATCTTTGCAATACGAATGAAACCTACGTACATGGCAGATTCTCAAATTATGATAAAAATGGGGCGGGAGCATGTTTTTATGCCAACCAGCACAGATGTAGGTGGTAGGCCGTTCCTAAGTTTCAGCAGTTTGGAACAGATTAATTCAGAAATTGAGCTAATTAAGAGTCGGCCCCTTATCGAGAATGTCGTCGAGGTTCTTGGACCATGGACAATTTACAAAGATCTCATAGATAGTGATGCTGATGCGGGGGAAAATGATACCGGCTTTTTTACAGGACTGATCACTGCGCTTTCAGATTTTCTACATAGCCTATTTGATAGTGAGCAAAAAGAAAGACTGGAGGAGCATCTCACCGGTGAGCGAGCTGGCTTATCCGACCACGAAAAAGCAGTCCTACGAGTGCAAGGAAAACTTGAAGTCAGTTCAATCAGAAATTCCAGAATCATCGAAATCAGTTTCCAACACGAAGATCCCCAAATAGCTGCTACTGTGGTGAAGAATCTAGTTGCTGCTTATCTCGATAAGCGACCTCATGTGCATAAAAGTCCTGAATCCTATGAATTTTTTCAAGAGCAATCAAATTTGTTGAAAACGAGAATTAGGGAAACCGAAGAAAAACTGAAAAAATTTAAGAAAGAACACAATGTGGTCGACCTCGAAGAGGAGCGGTCTATTTTGCTCCAAAAAAAAGCGGATCTCCAAGCCAGAATGAATGAAAGCAAGAGTCAACAAGTAGAGACCCAAAAGCGCATCAGTGAAATTTCGGAGCAGCTTGAATCCACACCTAAGAAAATTCAACAGGGAGAAACCACCAACCTTAATGCTCTGTTGATCAATACATTGGAAGAACGATTAGTCGCACTGGAGATTAAAGAAAGGGAGCTGCTTGCCAAATATACAGAAAGCAACCATTTGGTTCAGGATGTAAAAAAGCAACTCAAAATTGTTCGAGACAAACTGGCTGAGCAGGAGACCAAACGCTATGGTGCGGCTAGCTTCGGGCCCAATGAGACATATCAGCGCCTAAAGGAAGATCTTTTTAGAAATGAAGCAGAGCTGGAGGCGATTAATGTTAAAATCACGTCTCAACGCACTCATCTTGCCGAATATGCCGAGAGGCTGGACAACTTGAACGCGGTTGAGAATGTTATTAAAGAACTGCAAGATGAATTAGAGGTAGATAAAGAAAATTACCAACTCTATTTGACAAAACATGAAGAGAGCCGCATTTCCAGTGAAATGGACTCCAAAAAGATAGCTAACGTCAGTGTGATAAACACGGCGCAACCGCCACTTAATCCGATGGTCAATAAAGCTATCTTGTGTCTTGCCGTAGGGCTTTTATTTGCCGTTTTTGGAAGTGTTGGGCTAGCGATATTTTTAGAATTCTTAAATGAGGATCTCGAAAGACCTGAAGACATCGAAGAATTACTCGGTGCACCGGTTTTAGCCTCGGTACCCAGGGAGAGACATTAATTTCAGAGTAAAGAACTGATGAGGAATATCTATAAGTTGTCGGCTGCAAAGAATGTGGCATTAGAAATTCAAACAACAAATCACCCAAACCACCGAAAAGACAATGTATAATAAATTCTTTAGATTCAGGGACAAACCATTTGAAGTAACGCCTGATCCAAAATTTCTTTACCTTACTCGGCCTTATCAAGAAATACTATCTGCGCTTATTTACGGTATTCGTGAGCGGCGGGGATTTATAGCCATTGTGGGCGAGGTGGGAACCGGCAAGACGATGATGCTCAATGCCATGCTGGACAGGTTGGAACATGATACGAAGGTAGCGTTTATCTTTAATTCCGATCTAACCTTCAGGCAAATGCTGATTATGGCCCTTTACGATCTGGGGCTGGTGGAGCCGGAAGAAAGTTTGTCGAAGGTAAAAGCCATCCAGCGGTTGAACGAATTTGCCATAGACCAGTTAGAAAGGGACGGCAACGTTGTCATTGTTGTGGATGAGGCCCAGAGCCTGAGCCATAAGACCATGGAAAATCTGCGTATGCTTTCGAATTTGGAAACACGCAAACACAAATTGGTTCAAATTGTACTCTGCGGTCAACCTGAACTTGACGCGAAGCTAAGCAAGCCTGAGTGGCGGCAACTCGTGCAACGAATCAGTCTTAAGCGCTATTCAACCAACCTCGGCGAAGAAGACACTTATAATTACGTTCAGCACCGATTAAAGGTGGCAGGATACGAGGGAGAGCCGCTTTTTGATGACCAAGCCCTTCAACTGATTTGGAAATATTCAGAAGGCATTCCGCGAAAAATAAATGTTCTATGTGACAATGCACTTCTGATCGCATACGGTTTAGAAACGAAAGAGATTAATGCAGGCATTCTTGGCGAGGCTATTGCCGATTTGAGTTGGAGTCCCTACCTGGACAAAACAAAACCTCAGGAGTTTCACGCAGAAGATAACCAGGGTGATTTATTGGCAGATGGAGAGCCGATAACACAGGATAGTCCAGATTCAATCGCACATGATAGTCAAGATCCAGACCTGGAAAGCACCATCAATCAGGCGCTTGAAGAGTCGGAAGCTCAGGATTTGGAAGAATCTATAATACCACAGATAGATGAGGTGCAAACGACAGATTTTGAAGAGGGCTTACCCGCTTTATTTG
>JASFJP010000510.1:0-3900 GCA_050121225.1 Desulfobacterales bacterium | reverse complement strand
ACAACTTACTGTTGAAAATTGGCTTATTTGAGTCCAAAATTGCTTCATACCCAATCTACCAAGCCGTGTTTGACCTTATACATTTATCTCTTCTCCTGAATATTTGTCAAGAATGAAGACCCCCATGTTTTCCAAAAATAACTTTCTTAGCATTCCGAATTCCATAGTTCAATTTTTTATTGCCTTTTACCCATGCAGAAACAATTCCGGCCCCAAAAATTCGAAGTATAGATCGGTGCCACCAGCGTACTTGGTGAGACATTTGAAATTATAATGGCCAAAGTTTTGGAGTTAACAAAACCAAGGTGTAAAATCCGTTTAGTGAAGGACAAAGAAATGGCAAAGGTCAGGATTATTAGGGCAACATATTCAGACCCAGAGATTGAAACCCTCCTTGCGCCCCTTGGGGGGATGGAGCAGTTTGTAAAAAAGAATGAGAAAGTCCTCCTTAAGGTTAATCTTCTATCATCTGTGACTATGTGTTAAATGCCGATAAGGTCATTGCGCTGCCGAAACTTAAAACCCATTCCAAAAGACGCAGTCAAGGTGAAAGGCCAGATGGCGGAGGTTACTCACTCAAAGTGCATAAGGTGTTTCTGCTGCCATGAGGTCTGTCCCGAAGATGCCATAGTGTTGCGTAGCGTGAAGTTAAATAGAAATCGATTTACTCATATTGACTTATAGTATAAATGGTTGGTCGGCAGCACATAGAAGTTGACTTGAATCACTCAAACTTTCCATGCCTTCCGGCGCCATCGATGAAACGGGCAGTGCCTTGCAGGGTTTCGCCTGATTCTACGGTAGCCAGGCCCAGTTCGAACTCTCGGGCCATCGCCTGGTCAAAAGGCAGGGACGAGCCTTCATATGCGGAGCGTCGATCGCTGAGGACGCAGTTCCAGGGAAAGGCAGCGATTTGAGCGGCCAATTCTTCGGCAGCTTTGCGGGCTTTTCCTTTTGCAACCACCCGGTTGGCCAATCCCATGGCCAAGGCCTCTTTGGCGTAAACCGGACGGCCGGTGAGAATCATGTCCAAGGCTCGAGACATGCCGATCAATCGAGGCAGGCGGACCGTACCGCCGTCAATCAACGGCACGCCCCATCGCCGACAAAAAACACCGAAAACCGCGTCTTCTTCCATTACACGCAGATCACAAAGTAGAGCGAGTTCGAGCCCTCCGGCCACGGCATAACCGCAAACGGCCGCAATGACTGGCTTTGAAAAACGCATCCGGCTGGGTCCCATGGGTCCGTCCCCTTCTGGCAAAAACCGATTGGCCCGACCTTCGGTTAACCCTTTTAAGTCCGCGCCCGCACAAAAATACCCACCCGTGCCGGTCAACACCGCAACCCGGGCTTCTTTGTCACCTTCAAATTCCCGAAAGGCGTCGGCCAGCGCTTGAGCCGTTTCACCATCCACGGCGTTTCTGACTTCGGGACGATTGATAATGATGGTGGTTACCGGTCCGTTTTTTTCCGTTAAAACAAGCATGATATCCTCCTCGGTTACTTTAATCTCGAATTATAATACAGAGTTTTTTCCATCGTGTGCATCCATCAATAGAAAATTTTTTTCAATAGTCCTGTATCATGAATACCTCATAACCACTGCGTAATTCTTGCCGTGTCCATTTTTGTCAATACTGGAAACTACAATCATAATATCTCGCATGCATTATCTTATCGGCAGCCGGGTCGCTGGGCATTGGGACTGGCACTCAAAGCAGTAATAGTAATTGCCTGTCATGAATTTCTGCCATATTTCACGCAGACCGTGGCCTTGCACAATCTCCCAAAGCTCTTCTGTCGGTCTATCCATCATTCTTTCAATTCGTTCGCTGTGTTCGGGTAAATCTTCAACCTCTACTACGCCGACCAGATCAGCCCCATGTTACAAGGCAGTATGCTTGGTCTGTTCAGTATACCTTATTCCTGTCATTGGCTTGATTGATGAAAATGATCAGGTTGTTGGTATGGATATCGTCACTTTCTCCCATGGATTTTCTCAAAATACAGCCTAAAGAATTTCGGCCACCCATATACTTTCGAATGCGGTATAGCCCTTCTTACTGCGTCCGCCGCTTTAGCATTTTTCTTTACTTCACGGATTAGCGCGCATATATCTTTTTCCAGGCCTCGCTCCCAGATCGAATGTACGATGGCTACATTCCACTGGTTATTTTTAGTGTTGATATGGCGATCTTCCATTGATAACCAAACCGATCTTTACGTGTGCATCAACGCACTATTATAAATTTTATCGTGCAATGTCAAAGAGATGAGGTGACTGCGAATGAATTGAAAGGAAATAGGGTCTGACCCACGTTTTTTGGTGGCACTGTAATTTTTTTTCGCCCGCAAAGAAATAATTACATCCGCATTTCGAGCTTTAAACATTTTTTGGTTTCAAGGGCATTTTTTTCATAGTTCGGATCCCGATTCAATTATTAACAGGATTTCTTGTTAGCACGCCTACATGGCGCAAAAAGCTGGCTTTTGTTAATTGCCAAAAGAAAGTTGGAACAGAAATCTATCCAAGCGCTTGCGGCCGACGTAACGGGCCACGTGGCTGTAACGCAGCGATCTGTCGTCATTTGACAGTATGGGTATGTTTTGATAAATAATTAGAACTAATGATAAAGTGCTAACCTAAACTAAGAGGTAGCCATGAAATTTATTTAATGGAAACCCGTTTCTCAAAATAGAGAAGTCGGGTTTTTTGTTTTGGGATATCCGGATGAAACAATAGAAATGTTACATGTGCAGATTTTGGCAATATGCATTCGGTAATTTCTTATTTTCCAGCAAGAATTTAATTCTCAGGGTACAATCATTTCAACTCTGAAGCCCTTTGACTTTTGCAACGTTGGGGTAAAGTTTGTTACAAGAGCACACCCAAAGTCTTAAAAAGGAAATTTGGTACTAAGTAATAAATTTTAAGCGAGAGGACAGGAGAATGACAAATGAAACCAGTTACTGCAGGGGAATGGTGGCCGGCGATGCTTCCTCAGCGCAGCTCGAAAAGTGGGGTAAAATTCATAAAATCCTTGAGGCTGGTGTGGATGCGACCATTCCCGGTATCCCGAGTTCCGATCTATACAGGGTTCAAGTAGACACCGCCGAAAAGCTAAATATCGATATGACCTCTTGGCCCGCGCAGCGATTTGGACACGGTAGCGGGCTTCATACTACCGAACCGCCTTACATCAGCTTGGATGATGATACCATACTTGAACCCGGTATGATTCTTCATATCGAACCCGGTTGTATTGAAGAAGATGGAACATATGTTTTGGAAGACCAGGTTCTTGTCACGGAAAACGGGAGCAAAGTTCTTTCAAATGCCCCATGGGAATTGCAGGCATAAAAAAATAGCACGCTCTCTGGGAATGTGATTATCACTGTCAGGGGGGCTATAATCGCTGCAAAGGGAGCATCTGTCATTTTGTATCGCAGCCTGGAGCTTCTCGATATTAATTTTACACCACCACAGACTGGCCGGGTGGTCTTTACTCATCACTAACATTCATTTTTAATCCCCTATCAAAATCCAGCCTTAAACTGTGTGCAATTTCTTATTGATACTGGGCAGACAAATTTAAGATTAACTGAACAAATATACAATAGGATCAGCTTGTTGACTGAATTTGAATCTGTTATGTGGTTAAAAAACCTTGTCTCATTTTAATTTGTCACAAAAACGGGGAGAGAACCTGCAATCCAATTAAATGGAGAAAGGAGGGACAAAACCATGACAGCCTCGGAACGAACTTTCAAGGCGGCAGTTGTGCAAGCCGCGCCAGTTTTTCATGACCGGGACGGTACAATTGAAAAAGGCGTATCGTATATAAAAGATGCTGCTAAGGCGGGAGCAAATCTAATTGCGTTTCCTGAAGTCTGGAT
>JASFJP010000509.1:0-3902 GCA_050121225.1 Desulfobacterales bacterium | reverse complement strand
GATCGCAAGAAAATCATTCACGTAAAATCGGCTTCTCGGGTGGGATATTCCGATTTAGGAGCCAACCGTCGCAGAATTGAGAAGATACGCAAGCGATTCGATCAGGCTGAGAAAGCAGTTGGCTAAAATATTAACTATACTTACACTATCAACATTTATTCCAGCAATCTACAGCAACGAAATTTTTAATGAAGGAAAAGAATATGCTCAAAGACGATAAGAATACATTCGTTTCGGTTAAGGATTCTAGAGGTGAAAAATTTCTCTGCCCGATTGATGCAATCCAAAATTCTTCGTCTATCCGCATAGACGAAATTGACGATTGCATTGAAGAAGATGTGATTGGCCGATATGCAGGCAATGTAAAAATAAAACCATCAAAGTAGGATGAAGGAGTAAAACTATGAGTAATGTCAAAGACAAAACCCTTTGCACGCTGCAGGAAGAAGGATTCATTGAATCCCATACTGATGAATTCAAGAAACTGATTCAACCGGCCCATTTTTTTTGCAAAAACTGCGGGCGCAGTGCGGTAAACGAGAAAAATTTGTGTAATCCCGAGAATTTAGCTAAAATCTAAGGTATGGCCATGAACACCCCGAATCAAGAGGAGATGCAGTTGATTCGGGGTGTCTTGTCTCTGGAAATGCATTAGTAAATGGACAAAATGCGCACGGTAAAGCATTAGATTCATTGTGCCTTTTGGCGCGTTTCTTCCTGACGCATAGGCATGGCATCGATTAGAGCAAAAATGTCCTCCAAAGGTAAAACCAGTCAGCTGATACTCGACCAGAATTTAGAAAGTTTATAAGGTTTTAACACAAACTTAGACTCATGATCCCCAAAAAGAAAAACCAGTCGGTGCAAGCAATAACCCTTGGGCTGTCATTGCACCGGTCGGAAATGATACCCTCTATCGCAGATTGGATGCAACAGCATGACGCTATTTTCCTTGAAGAGCCGCCTGATGACGCTTTCGAACGAATGTTGACAGGGGCACTTGCTGTGGATGATTATTTAATGCAGCTTGATGTGGAATTTCCCTCCTTTAGCAAGAAAATGTGCTACCTGCTGCGAAAACTTAAAGCAGAAGGGAAAAAAATATTTCAGGTCGAGCCTTATTTGGAGATTCTTCTCGGTATTCACGAGTTTTTTGCTGAAGGACACCGTCCAAAAGAGCTGAACAAGAAATCGATCCAGTATCCGGTGTATCTGGCCGAACGGAATGCTACCGGAGCACTTTTAGGTTTTTATCAAACTTCCATGATCGGATCGTTTGAGAAGACCCTTGATGCCGTCAAACAGTTCGCGCGCTTGGATGCGGCGCGCTTTCGCTTGCGCGATTCGCTGCGAGCTCAGGAACTGGAACCGCTTGTCAAAAAATGTCCGTCTGCCTACATTGAGGCTGGTGTGATGCACTATCAATTGTGGCGTCTGTTGCGACGGCAGTCATCACCGCCATACCAGCTGCAAATGATTTTTTTATCTGATGACACTCTGAAACCGCTTGGAATTAAAGGGCATTTATATGGACCGGGGGATCAGCTAACGTTGCTGTATATATTTCACTCAAATCTTGCGCAACCAAAACGCGAAGCGCTTCTGGCTGCTCGAGCACTGATTTATTCAAAACTGATTTTTAAGGAAGAGCTGGCCGATGATTTGAACGCTTTGCCGCATCTTCGTGACGAACTGACCTGTATTCAGATTACACGTCGGCTATCACTGGATGATTGCCGGCGTTTGTTTCCGTCGGTTCGTCGTGCTGGTACAGAACAGGCACGTCAAATTGTTGTCGAGTATATAGAAGGCTCAAAATCACCACGGAGGCAAGAGTTAAAGAACATCAACCTAATGAACTCATCAGCAAAGAAATGATCAACTATGACACCCATACGATTCAATCCAGAAAAAGATTTAGCACCCATACCGTTTGACGAAAGAGTTTGCCGGCTGGCATTGGATTTGAAAAATCTCGGGTTGAACTGGCAGCCTCATGTGGGATGTTTCGTCTGGGATCCGGATGATATCATTAAAGTTGAGTCTCCATTTCCAAGGGGAATTTATTTTATCTTGAGCCTGCCGAGGTTTATCGAGATTTTCGGCAGCATTGCAAATATGGTTGAGAAACTGGTGTGGCTGCCGACCTGGCATCAAGCCCGGTTGTTGTGTGAGCAATTGGCGGTGACAGACCATGACCTTGCCGATGATTGGCAGTCCGGAACGACATTGTTACCGGGTGATGATCTGCTCGGGCTTTACCGGCGCATCGGCGATGCCCTCCAAAATCGTAATTAGGAGACCAACCGTCATGATCGCATTTAAAAATCAAAAAAATGCCATGGAAAAGTTATGTGAGACTGCCGTTAAAACGCATTTAGGCGATATTTCAGCCTTGCCAGAAGAACTTGCCGCATATGTCAATCGGGTTTATTTTGAATTTATTGCCATTTACCTGAATATTTTGAGACAAAGAGATAAAAAACCCCTTGATTGGACACCCGAAACCTTGTCCATTGATCCCGAATTAGCAGAAAATATGCGGCATTTTTTCTCTGACAATCAGCATATTACCAAAGAATTTTTCATTCTGAATGCCAAAATGCTCCGGTTGAAAGACATTGACAAGGAGCGCCAGCCCAATTTGTATCGGCATGCCATTGATGACATACTGCAGTTGCGTGACCGGCCGTTGGGCCCAAGAGAGTGACGTGAAACCCTCCGCAGATGACCATGTCATTATCGTCGGTGCCGGCCTGGCGGGGCTGGCCTGCGCACGGCGCCTCAAGCAAGACAACGTTCCATTCCAAATATTGTGCGCCAAGAGCTAACTGAATGGTTCGGCTCAGTGGTCAGGGAATGGCGACATTTGAGAACCTATCGCATCGTGCATGCTTTGCCGGAACAGTCCCCACCAATGCCGGATCCAACAATGCGGCCTCCTTTAGAAAAATCCGGGATTTATGTCTGCGGCGAATACGGCAGTGTTCCAGGAATTCAGTGGGCCCTGCTTTCCGGACGGCAAGCCGCTGAACAGGTTCTAAAAGATTTGGATACCTATCAATCGTAGCGAGGAAACAGGTTTTTCACTGCGGTCAAGGCAGTAACAGATCCGGCAACGGGTTCAACAGTCCTTGTAGCCAGCGATCTGGAAATTTTCCATCTCCATGGGCGGCGCCCAGCAGCGCTCCTAATACCGAGCCGCGAGCAGCGTTGTCCCCTCCCAGGTTGGTATTGACGATAAGAGCATTTTCCGGATCATCGTGGTATTTCAACGCCAGATACAAAACTGACGGAACGGAGTCTTCGACATAGCAGGCCGTGCTGAAGCGCGGACCGATGACCCAATCGTCCGGTTCATCAAGCCATTTGACAAATGGATGTCCAACCAATGGATTTTGCTGTTTTTCGATTTCTTCAAGAATCGCGGCTTTCAGCGAGACTCCATTGAGCACCTTCAGCAAAATATCAATAATCAGCGCCCCGGCAGTCTCCATTTTGAATCCGGGGTGCGTCAACGCTAGGTGCGCCAGGGCGGCCTCGCGGGCTTTCCCGGGCCTGTTGGAATAAAAAACAACGATGGGAACAATCCCAACCAGACCGCCGATGTGCTTTTCCTCTGCACCGCATCTGTGGGGCGGCAATCCCCTAGCATAGTTGGCGAAGAAATTGCGATGGTATTCCTCGATATAGGTATCCTGATGGTTACCCGGTGTTGTCATGAAGTCGATGTACCTTCTCAGAAAATCGTCCGCGTCATAGGTGCCGGTTTGGTTAAGCGATTCAACAAGTAATCGGCAAATCTTGACATTTAACGTGTTCTCTCCCGCTTTGAGAAACTGGTGATAATGAACACCTTTTTGCCCCCAGTATTCGGCTTGATCATGAAGAATGTCACCTTT
>JASFJP010000508.1:0-3902 GCA_050121225.1 Desulfobacterales bacterium | reverse complement strand
TATAATCTCACCTTTATCGACCTGGCATGTGCGTTTAAGCCTTCGATCTCGGCCAACCGAATCACGTCGGCGGCTTCCTTTCGAAAGGCTTTCGGAGAATAATGAATGACGCTTGTTTTTTTGATAAAATGCTCCACCGAGAGGGCTGATGCAAAGCGCGCCGTACCTGCTGTCGGTAAAACATGGTTAGGCCCGGCGATATAGTCACCTATGGGCTCCGGAGTGTAATGGCCCAAAAAGACGGCGCCGGCATTGCGTATGCCCCCCACGATCTCAAAAGGATCGCTAATTTGAAGTTCCAAGTGTTCAGGAGCTATCCGATTGGCCAGCTCGACCGCACAGTCCAGATCTTTGACCACTAAAATGACACCAAAATTTGCCAGGGATTCTCGAGCGATTTTTTTGCGGCTTAGAGTTGAGAGCTGCTTTTCCAGAGCTTCTGCCGTCGCCTCTGCCAGCCTTGTGGAATTTGTTACCAATATTGCCGAGGACAGCACATCGTGCTCCGCCTGGGAAAGCATGTCCGCAGCCACAAATTCCGGATTAGCAGAGTCATCGGCAATCACCAAAACTTCGCTGGGCCCGGCAATCATATCGATTCCGACGCTACCGGATACAATTTTTTTAGCCAAGGTCACATAAATATTACCGGGACCAACAATAACTTCCACTTTCGGTATTGTTGCGGTGCCGTAGGCCAGGGCAGCAATGGCCCAGGCACTGCCGATCTTGAAAACGGTTTTTATCCCGACTCTTTTGGCGGCCACGAGGAGATGGGGATTTACTCCGCCCTCTCTAGTTGCCGGGGTGACCATGACAACCTCGGCAACACCGGCAATTTTAGCCGGAATAGCGGTCATCAAAACCGTGGATATCAGAGGGGTCTTACCGCCTTTGGCACCCGGCACATAGACGCCGGCTGCATCCACCGGATTCACCAATTGTCCCAAAAACACGCCCGGGCGTTGAATATCCAGCCAAGACGTGCGCATCTGTCGCCGGTGAAAGGCTTCGATCTGTGACGCTGCGCGGTTCATCGCCCGTTTAAACGAGCGGTCGACCTTTTCTGATGCGGCTTTCATTTCTCTGGCCGTGACTTTGATTTTCTGAGCCGTCAACTTCGGCGAGTCAAATTGATTGGTATATTTGATCACGGCCTTATCTCCATTTCGCCGCACATCATCAAGTATCCGTGTAACCGTCTCATAATCTTTTTTCTTGAATGCAAAACTCCGATTGGCAATGTCTGTAACTATTTTCTCAGCAGATTTTGAGGGATGGTGTAGAATTTTCATTAACTGTTTCCTTAGTTAAGTTTCACCTTCACAGGAATTTATGTCGATATTTCAATTCATCCCAAATTCGAATTCTCAGTTTCAAATGCCAGGAAACAAGGTTCAGAAGTTCCGGGTTCAACGTTCAGGGTTAATTTTGAACCTCTGAATCCAGAACCTTAGTAAAGCCAACAGATCAGTTTGTCAACAATCCCTCTGGAAATTATGAGTATCCCCTATATATGATTATTGACATACAGGTAGTGATCGGTACATAACTTAAAAGAGGGTTCAAAGGTTCAGATTTATCATTAGCTACGTATGAGATTCTGCAGAATCAAAAAGCGAACCGTAAAACCGCAGAATTTCGAAGGATAGTTTCGCTTTCCTTGGTCTTTTTTATTAAATTGACAAAATACATTCCTTCGATATTCAACATTCATGATTCGATATTCGATATTCGTTCTTTTCAACCTCTGAACCCTTAACACTGAACCTTGAACCTTTGAATCGAACAGCTAAAACCATATATTTAATTTAACCTGCCCTAAGGGCCATAATTAACGGAGGGTGACAAGATGGCAGACAGAATCTACAATTTCAATCCGGGCCCTGCTGCCCTTCCTCTGAGTGTTCTCGAGGAAATCCAGGAAAATTTGTTAAGCTTTAAAGGAACAGGCATGTCAATAACCGAGATCAGCCACCGATCAAAGGAATTTGACGAGGTCATCAATGATGCTGTTGCCAGAACGAAACGGCTACTCGATTTGGACGACAATTTTCAGGTCCTATTTTGCCAAGGCGGCGCCAGTATGCAGTTTTGTATGATCCCCATGAACTTCTTGTCTGACGGGAAATCCGCCGACTATGTGGATACGGGCACCTGGTCTACCAAGGCTATCAAAGAAGCTCAAATACAGGGCAAACAGGTTCAAGTGGTGGCATCGTCTGAAGATGAAAACTACGCTTATATTCCCAAAAATATTCGATTTAATGCTGATGCAACCTACGTTCACATCACGTCCAACAACACGATTAAAGGAACCCAATGGCGGACATTCCCGGATGCAGGCGGCGCACCGATTGTTTCCGACATGTCCTCGGATATCATGAGCAGAGCTCTTGATGTGAACAGGTTTGGTCTGATTTATGCTGGCGCGCAAAAAAATATCGGCCCCGCTGGTACTTGTCTGGTAATCATTCGCAACGACATGCTGGAACTGGTTCCCGACAACATCCCCACCATGCTAAAATATTCGACCTATTCCTTGAAAAATTCAATGTTTAACACACCACCATGTTTCGCCGTGTATACGGTTCAACTCGTTTTAAAATGGCTGGAAGAAACCATTGGCGGTCTCCAAAAAATGGAAGCCTTAAACCACAAAAAGGCCGAAGCCCTCTACAATTTTATTGATTCCAGCGATTTCTATCGCGGAACAGCCGCCACAGACAGCAGATCCCTGATGAATGTGACGTTTCGCTTACCGAATGAAGACTTGGAAAAGCAATTCGTACAGGAGGCGCATGCCAATGGGCTCGGTGGTCTTAAAGGCCACCGCTCTGTGGGCGGTTGCCGTGCATCGCTTTACAATGCGACATCTCAAAGCGCCGTTGAATCATTGGTTGATTTTATGGAGACATTTGAGAAGAAAAATGGATAAATCGGTTGATTATGTTGACCACCCCGGATGAAGGCTCCCCGCAGCAGAGCTGACGGGGTATCGGGTTATAGTAAAAATGTCTATTATATCGCAGCCCCACTGGGCAGGATTTCCGCTTCGCTACAACAAGCTGCGGGGAATTAGACCCTAAAAAAAGTTGTCTGTGCTTGCCCAGTTAAATAGCTTGAGGTTAATGGTTTTCATTTGCAGATCATGTCAAATTGAGCATCATACCGGTTTTATTTAATGCTGGCCCCGCACCTCAAGCTAAGATTTGAGAAATAAATATGAATCTCAAATCTTATTTAACAGGGTAAATCCGTGTGGGTCTGTGGCTAATTAAATCCGCTCCACTGTTCTTACGAAATTTAATTTGACTGGTGTCATTACTGGTTTTACTTGACATTACCTCTGAATACGCATAATGACAGTTGGAGTAGGGGCAGATCCGTTAATATCTCAAATTTCGCAGCAAGATAAGAGTCAGAGTCGATAAAACTACATCAACCTTCACGAGAAAAGGAGGTACCTATGGACAAAATTCTGAGAATCAACATGGGGGCTGACGGCGGCCCCGAGGCCAAAACTGAATCTCTGGGTGATTATGCCGGTTTCGGCGGACGGGCATTAACTTCCGCGATTGTCTCCAAGGAAGTGCCACCATTGTGTCACCCCCTTGGCGAAGACAACAAACTGGTTATCGCACCCGGGATGTTGAGTGGTTCCACTGCGGCAATGTCCGGTCGGATTTCGGTTGGCTGCAAAAGCCCGCTAACCGGAGGCATTAAAGAGGCCAATGCCGGAGGGCAGCCGTGTCAGATGCTTGGCAGGTTGGGCTATGCAGCTGTCGTGCTCGAAGGAAAACCCAAGGAAAACAATCTTTATAAAATACTCATCAACAAAGATGGCGTGGATATTAAAGCAGACAATAGTCTATGCATGACCGGAAATTACGATCTGGTCG
>JASFJP010000507.1:0-3908 GCA_050121225.1 Desulfobacterales bacterium | reverse complement strand
TTATCTTGATTTTTTCTGTTTTTACCAATTCAAATAAAAATAATACAGATCTTTTGACCCCGTTGCTCGATCGTTAAATAGTCCTGTTCGACCGAAGATGGCGTATCTCTCTTATTGTTTCCAATATCCTGAGCGAATAATCACTTCACTATCGACCTTGCGCTGAAAGATGCCTTTTTTTGACAGGAATAGCATAAATCGGCTGAGTCACCTTTCAGGTGGAAGGCGTGGCTCAATAGCATTGGCGTACACCTTGGCTTAGATGCCGGAAAGACGTGAGGTTTTGTCTTTCTTTCAAACGAAAGGAGGGAGCCATGAAAAAAGCAGTCAAAATCTTGTTTTGCCTTTTTGCGGTGGTTTTCGTCTCTTCTCTGTTCATCAACCCGGTCAAAGGGGCGGAAGTGATGGTGCAGCCATGTGCACAGTATCCGCAACTAGATGAAGATGAATTACCAGCCGGTTCAATTTTACGGATCTACATGCCGCCACCCCAGATAGGGTACAACGGCCGCTTCATCATCTGGGCCTATGGATTTCAGGACGTCACAGATGATCCCGGAATTTCAGATGATCAGCTCTGCTTTAGTGATTTTTGTATTCCCGATGTTGTTGTCGGATTGGGATTCGGTTTCGGCGTTATTTATTACGGGAAAACCGGTCTGGCAGTTAAAGAAGGAAAGGCAAAGATTATCCATCTGGTGAAGAAACTTAGAAAAAAAGGCAAAATCTGCAATGTGGACAAAGATCTTGTTAAGGTTTACATAATTGGAGCATCTGAAGGCGGGCTGATTACTACCCTTCTTGCTGAACAAAATCCTAAGGAATTATTTGATGCCTCATATGCTCTCTGCGGGCCGATCGGTGATTTCCCGCTGCAGATCAATTACCTGGGAGATGCACGGGTGACGTTTGAGTATTTTTTCCCGAATGAGATCCCCGGATACAAGATATTTAATAATAACTCTGAGATGCCTCCAAAATGGGATGAATATTTTGAGGATGAGATTTTACCGCTGTTCATAGCTCATCCTTTGAAAGCCAAACAATGGTTCAAGGTCGCCAAACTCCCGTATGATCCGTCAGATTATATCACTACGGTAGTAAACTCGGCAAAGGATGTCCTGCGATATTCGGTAATTAACTTGCCGGATGCCGTTGAGGTCCTCGGAGGACAACCTTTCGACAACCGCTGGAAATGGTACTCCGGTTCCTACAATGATTTTCGACTAAATTTGAAAGTAAAGCGGTTTCGAGCCGATGCCTCAGCCGTCACTGAAATGAAAACCCACTACAACACCAGCGGAAAATTGGAAATCCCTCTGATCACCATGCACACCAAACGTGACCAACAGGTTCCCTATTGGCATGAAATATTCTACAACCTGAAAACCATCTCCAAGGGATCGTTTCTGACGGATCACTTCAACATTCCCATCGATCGCTATGGTCACTGCGACTTCACACTCGAGGAAGCCCTTGGGGGATTCGCCATGATGCTGCTCTATGCCGGTGATTGGGAAATGCTCACTGCCTTGGAGACGTTCATGCAGGCTCAGCAGCTTGAGTTTTGAATCGACCCGGCTGAAGCAAACAATATTCCCCACCAGGTCGAAACTGGTGGGTAGACGGAATTATTAAACCGCTTATCGGTGGGAGCGGCTTTCCAGCCGCGACATTTGATCTCGCGGCTGGAAAGCCGCTCCTACATCACGTGTACATTCTATATAACCAGTAAAAGTAATATTTTAACGTTTATAATCTCCAGAAGCGACAAAAATTTACAGGACATCGCGGTTGGTAAAAGGGGCAGAGGCAGATTTGATCCTCCACCCTTTAAACAATATCCTGCGAATTTCCCAGCTGTTCTTAAAAAATAAGAGTCAAGAGCAGCCTCCCCTGCCAGTGTAATGCCTTCTGCCGGTTGTGCTCGACTCTCTGATCTATGAGCTATTTCCTCCCATCTGCCTGCCCATTTCCTGAAGCTTATCGAGAGCCATAATCAATTGCGAAAATAGATTTGGTGTGCTATTAATTACCTGGCTAATGCCATGAGAATATAAGTTAATATTTCATTCAATACATAATTTCGTTTGTCGATATTCTTAAATCATCGATACACATAACAGGGAATTTAAAATGGAAAGCAGTGAATCTTTGTTAAAAAAGGCATTATTATTGAAACCTCAAGATCGATTCCTATTGATCGATGGGCTTATTCGAAGCCTTGATGAACCTGACAAAGAAATCGATGAAATTTGGAGTGCAGAAGCTGAGAAGCGTTTAAAGGCCCACAGAGAAGGTAAAACACAAGGCATACCCTTCGAAACTGTATTCGGTGAAGAACTACAGGAATGAAGGTTATATTTGACAAACTCGCCATCTTGGAGTTGGACGACGCTTCGGAATTCTATGAACTTGAGGTGCCGGGTTTGGGAAAAAGATTTAGAGAAGAGGTCAAAAAAGGTATCCGCAGAATCTGCGAATATCCGATCGCTTGGAAAAAAGAAAAGGGAGATGTTAGACGATATATCCT
The DNA here is from genome assembly GCA_050121225.1 of Desulfobacterales bacterium. Taxonomy (GTDB): domain Bacteria; phylum Desulfobacterota; class Desulfobacteria; order Desulfobacterales; family JAFDCJ01; genus JAFDCJ01. Next base: position 1,375 of record JASFJP010000507.1, on the reverse strand, counting down.
TCACAAGTTCCCTTACAAAATTATCTACTCAATTGAGAAAGATTATATCTATATTATTGCCATTGCCCATGGCCACCGGCGACCGAACTATTGGATTGACCGAACCTTAGATATATCCTGACCAATAGCCTCCTTCGGTACCCAGAACATCTCTGGCCAAATTCAAAGACTTAAGAAAATCAAGCGGCGCAATGCCTTGCGAAACTATGGTAGGTAACCCTCGCGTATAAAGTAGTTGACGCCTTCCGTATACGCCATCATGGTGGCGAGTGTTTCATATGGATACGCCGATGCAATAAACAATAGATTTTCCAGCGGTGATTGTTCTGAAAAACTTATCAACCGGAACCAGATCGTTGCTGACGATATAAACCAATCCGCCTGGCGCTCCGCCCCACCATGTTCATTTGAATAGGCCGGATCTGGGTCGTGACTTAATTCTTAAATTGATACAAAACAAATGGATAATTTTAAAGAGCAGAAACCTTCGTTTCTAAATATTTTTTTCATGAGTTGAAGTTTGTACGCTCCTTTGATATATCATAATTGAATTTTCAATCAGGTGGTAGCCATGCACAAAATTATTAATGTCACTGTCTTGCAGAACTATAAAGTAAAACTTGAATATGCCGACGGTCAACAGGGCATTGTTGATCTCTCCTATCTCGTTGGAAAAGGTGTCTTTTCCCTGTGGAATGACTATAATGCTTTCCGGAACGTTACGATAGGCTCATCAGGCGAACTCGTGTGGGATGACCAAGTTGACCTTTGTCCGGATTCACTCTACCTCAAAATAACTAACCAAAAACCTGAAGATCTATTTCCGAATCTAAAACAAAAGATAGCATATGCCTGAAATTTGCAGATTTTATGGGATTGTCATAAAGATGTTTTTCGATGATCACAATCCGCCGCATTTCCATGCGCTTTACGGTGAGTTTGAAGCACTGTAAGATCAAAACCATTAATAATTTGTATCAGTAGGCATATCTGAAAACAAAGGGGGCCAGGTAGCTCATAGCTCTTATTCAAAGAGGAAATTGGTTGTTTTTAAAGGTCAACCAATTTTCGATGATTCATCAAGATCGCCGTTTTATCAAATAAAGCATTGTGGCACCGTCCGCGGGTCATGATGTCATATCAGGCTTCGAGGTAATCTAGGCGCAACGGTCTTGCCATAGACAATCAATAGGCCAAAATCAAATAAGAGTCAAAAACAGCCCCCTTTCCCCCTACAAGAGTCAAGAGCAGACTTGATAATCATATAAAGGGCTGAGCATTAACAAGTAAGTCTATCGATTTATCGATGCAGCATAGAAGCGGTATTGCGCAACCAGCGTGACATTTTCCGTTGGACCGCTTCGCTAAATGTCAC
>JASFJP010000506.1:0-3917 GCA_050121225.1 Desulfobacterales bacterium | reverse complement strand
ACCTCACCTCAGCAGGCCAAAGACATTCCCAAAATCATCAAGCAATTCGGTCTCGATGATCCCTTCTACATTCAATATTTTCGCTGGATGAGAGAAATACTTAAGGGCAATATGGGCTGGTCGCTTGTCGCATCCCGACCAGTATGGGACGCATTTTGGACCTATTTCCCCGTTACTTTGGAGATGAATCTCTTCGCAGCACCGATCGTGTTATTCTTTGGCATCTGGTTGGGAACCTTTTCAGGAACCCATCGCGACTCATGGATTGACCATGCCACCCGGATTTTTGCGATTGTAGGTTGGTCTTTGCCTACATTTCTTTTTGCTTTGGTGCTGCTCATGACCTTTTATGGTTACTTTCAAATTTTTTCTCCCGGTGTTCTTAGCGATCAGCTGAGTATGTTCATTCTCGATAATCCGGACAGGTTCGTGCGCTATACCGGGCTGTACACAATTGACGGAATACTTAACGGTCGTTTGGAAGTCACCCTGGATGCGCTTGCCCATCTGGTTTGTCCAATTTTGACGTATGTGATCGTCGTGGTGGCCTTGAACATGCGGGTCATGCGTTCGGGAATGATCGAGGAGTTGTCCAAGGACTATGTCACGACTGCTAGAGCTAAAGGCGCTGATAAACATACCATTTACATTAAACATGCCCGCAGAAACGCAATGCTTCCGGTGATCACAGTGGCCGGCCAGCTGATGGCCATGTCCATGGAGGGCAGCATTGCCGTTGAGGTGGTTTATAACCGTCACGGAATTGGTTGGTGGCTGGCAGAATCGGCGATCCAGCTGGACATGCCGGTGCTCATGTGTATTTGTCTGTTTATGGGCATTGTGTTTGTGATCACAAATCTGACGTTGGATATTTTGTATGCATATATAGATCCAAGAATAAGGCTTACCTAAAATGAGCGTTTCAAATGAACAGGAAGAACGCAAAAGAGTTAACATATTAAAACCTTCACTTGATTATGACTCAACTTCATCCGAGACTGCGTGAACTGAAATTTACACTGTATCGGATTTTCAGAAATCCGGCGGCCATTATCGGCTTCACGCTGCTGCTGTTTTTTGCAACGGTAGCCATTTTTGCTCCGCAGATTGCACCGCCTAAGTACGCTCACAATCCTTATATGATGCCCCATAAGGGATTTTCCCCCACACCCAAACCGCCCAGTGATAAAAATATCTTCGGCACGACATCGGGGCAGTACGATATCTTTTACGGGGTAGTTTGGGGTACGCGGACAGCGTTTAAAATAGGTCTCTTCGTCGTTTGCATCTCCGGTTTGGTGGGTGTAACCCTTGGCGCTATTTCGGGCTATTTTGGTGGAATTATAGATGAAATTCTAATGCGCGTTACCGATGTCATGTGGGCGATACCCACCCTGGTGTTGGCCATGGCAATCGTCGTGGCATTAGGCAGGGGCTTGGATAAAATAATGTTTGCTTTAGCTCTGGTTCAGTGGCGCTGGTACGTGCGGGTTATTCGTGCGGAAATTTTAACGATACGGGATCAGGATTTTGTGCACGCTGCTAAAATTATGGGTGTTTCTGAGGTAAAAATTATTTTGCGTCACGTTATTCCCAACGCTATTTATCCAGTGCTAATTATGGCTTCCATGGATATGGGATCCATGGTGATTACAGCTTCGTTTATGAGCTTTGTGGGATTGGGAGCCCCTAAAGGATTTGCTGATTGGGGTCAGATGGTAGCTTTGGCACGGAACTATATTGTGGGTCCGCCGAGTGATCCTTTGAAATTTTGGTTTACGATTGTTATCCCCGGAGCTTGCATTGTTCTGTTTGTGCTGGCCTGGAATTTGATTGGTGATGCGTTGCGAGATGCCTTCGATCCAAAGCTGAGGAGAAGGTAATTTGATTCTGAAATATCCTGTCTAAACAGAGAATGGAACATGGCAAAGCTACTGGAAACGGTTGACCTGGTCACCAACTTTTACACCTACGAAGGCGTGGTTAAGGCCTTGAACAGGGTGAGCCTGGTGGTGGATCACGGTTCTACATTTGGGTTGGTGGGCGAATCCGGCTGCGGGAAAAGCGTCGCCGTTCGCTCAATTATGCGAATTGTGCAGGAGCCTGGGCGTATCGAAGGCGGCAAAATACTTGTTTTTTTTGATGAGAAAGCTTCACAAGAAGGCATCGATTTGCTCGAGCAATCCGAGTCGTACATGGAAAACCTCCGCGGAGACCGCATATCCATGATTTTTCAGGAACCTAACGCGGCCCTGAATCCGACGATGAGCATCGGGGATCAAGTTGCTGAAAGCTTTATGTTTCATCAACAAAAGGAAATGTGCACCAAAATACACGATGAACTGTCTGTCGCACCGATGGAGAGACTCTCTCCATTAAAAACAATCCAGCAAACACTATATCGAATCGCTTCAGACAATCCTCGTGCTTTCATTCTAAGGATTCTGAATAAACTACCGATTGTAAAAGGTTGGCAAAAACGGCTCAAAAAAGAGGCCTATCGGCGTTCAGTGGATATTATCGCCACGCTGGGAATTTCCAATCCAGAGCAGATAGTGAATCAATACCCTCACAATCTTTCGGGTGGTATGAAACAGCGCATCGTTATCGCTATAGCGCTGGCGTGCAGCCCGGTGTTGCTCATTGCCGATGAAGCTACTTCCAACCTAGATGTGACAATCCAGGCTCAAATTCTAGATCTCTTGCGTCAACTTAAAAAAGAGGGGATCTCATCGATTTTATTGATTACGCATGATCTTGGCGTGGTAGCTGAAACTTGTGACCGGGTGGGTGTTATGTACGCCGGGAATTTATGCGAAATCGCAGAGGTAAGCGATTTGTTTGAACGCCCCATGCATCCCTATACCAAGGCGCTGCTGGATGCCGTGCCCAAAATCTCGGAGGAAGGAGAGCTGAAAAGCATCGAGGGGAATGTGCCGAATCTCGTGACTCCGCCGCCGGGTTGCCGATTTCATCCACGCTGCCCCCATGTCATGCATGTTTGCACAAAGACGTTTCCGGAAATGATTGAAGTGAAAAAGGATCATTTGGTGGCTTGCTACTGGGTTGAACAACTGGGGTTGTAGTTAGTGGTTCCTGGCTGAAAAACTATCACATTTTTAGAGGCGAGATAGCGGAAGACAATCGGGGAGGAGCGCGGAGGATTGAATTGAAGAGATTCTTAACAATATGAGAAGGTATCTTCAGGGAATTCCGTGTAACTCAGTGAAAATCTGTGGTGAGATGTAAATAAAATGGAAAAGATTTTAGAGTTACGAAATCTTAAAAAATATTACCCAATCCCGGGCGGTGTTTTCCGCCATGCGGTCAGCACCGTCAAAGCCTTGGACGGCATAACTTTGGATATTTATCGCGGAGAGTGTCTGGGCGTCGTCGGAGAATCCGGTTGCGGCAAGACCACGACCGGCAAGGCCATTATCCGTTTGCACGATCCAACCGGCGGGCATGTGTATTACTATGGTAAGGACAGCAGAATCGCAGATCGAGTGGACCTTGCGAGGACCCGGAAGTCAGCACTCAAACGACTCGGTATTCGCGCTAAGTTGCAGATGGTTTTCCAGGACCCGACCACCTCCTTGAATCCCCGCATGCTTGTCAAAAACATCATCGCTGAACCCATTAAAACCCAGGAGCGCATGGGCGGCCGGGAGCTTGAACAACGAGTGATTGATCTACTTGATCTGGTTGGATTGACCCGGGACCATTTGCTGCGTTACCCCCACGAGTTTTCAGGGGGTCAACGCCAGCGCATTGCCGTGGCACGGGCGATTGCCACTGATCCGGATTTTATTGTGTTGGATGAGCCCACGTCGGCTTTGGATGTGTCCGTACAATCTCAAATATTGAATCTGCTCAAGACGCTTCAAAAAACATTGCATTTGACATTTATGTTTGTC
>JASFJP010000505.1:0-3921 GCA_050121225.1 Desulfobacterales bacterium | reverse complement strand
GCGGGGGCTTCAGTATTTGCTCTTGATCATCCGGATGCTCCCATTAGCGGGGCGTTCAGGCGGTTGCAGGAACGCTACGATGAGCAACGCCTGAAACTGGAGTGCGCGGACGTAAGGCAACGCTCAGAATTGCAATCTGCTTGCAAACACTGCTTATCTGCCTTTGAGGTTCCCTCAATATTGGTGAACAATGCCGGAATTGATCGTCCGCCTGCCGGTTCGAAAGGCGGGCATCTCCTGGAAGATATTCCTTTTGAGGAAAATAGAGAAGTCATTGAAGTTAATACCTTGGGGCTTTTTCAAGTGACTCAGATTTTCGGCGACCGGATGGTTAAAGCAGGTCGAGGGTCTATCATCAATATCGGATCTCTGTATGCCAGCGTATCTCCGGATGAAAGGTTTTACAGTCACATCCAGAGCGATCCACCTTTTCTCAAACCGCCGGTGTATGGGGCATCCAAGGCCGCGGTTGTCAACCTTACGAAGTATCTGGCCACTTTGTGGGCTCCGCATGGCGTGCGGGTTAATGCATTGTCGCCGGGTGGAGTGCTCGGTGATCAGGATGCAGAATTCAAGCGCAAATTTTGCGATCGCGTGCCGCTGGGAAGAATGGCAACAGCCGACGATCTGTGTGGGCCCCTGCTTTTTTTGGCCTCACAAGCATCGTCATATGTTACAGGCATTGAACTCGTCGTGGACGGCGGCTTTACGGCTTGGTAGCTTAATGAATTGAATATTTGAAGAAAAAGCGGAAATATAATGAATCTTGACATGATACCCGATACAATTCCTAACTGGATTAATGGAGAAGAAACTGAAGCAGGCTCGAGGGCTGTGTTCGCTAAGGTATCACCGGACACCGGTCGGCAACTGTGCCAGGTCGCGCGCTCCGATGCCGAAGATGTAGAAAATGCAGTGCAGGCTGCCATACGCTCCCAAGCAGCATGGGCAGAATGTACCCCCGTGCAGCGAGGTGATATGCTCCATGACATCGCCCAAGCCATGCGCAAGCATCAGAAAGAAATCGCTGCTATCGTAGCCATGGAAACCGGGATGTCGTTTAATGCCGCTCTGGGTGAGACCGGTGGTGCCATCGCTCAGGGGGAATTTATGGCCGGTGAAGGTCGACGCTTCTATGGGCGAACCACCACCAGCGCAATTAAAAATAAATACGCTATGACCGTGCGACAACCACTGGGTGTTGCCGGATTGATTATCGCCGCCAACACACCGATTGCCAATGTCGCCTGGAAGGTGTTTCCAGCCCTGATTTGCGGCAACTCAGCCGTATTGAAGGCCGCCGAGGATACGCCGCTAACAGCCTGGTATTTTGGAAAAATCGCACACGAAAGTGGCCTTCCATCTGGTGTCCTCAACATTATTCAGGGCTACGGTGAGGAGGCCGGAGCACCTTTGGTGGCCAACTCGGGTGTCGACGTCATCAGTTTCACAGGTTCAACAGCGGTGGGTCGACAAATTGCATCCATCGCCGGCAAACGGTTGGCGAAGGTATCTCTTGAGTTAGGCGGCAAAAACCCCCTTATCGTCTGCGACGATGCTGATTTGGAAAATGCTGCCAAATGGGTGCTGCTTTCGGCCTTCAGCAATGCAGGACAGCGTTGTGCATCAGGTAGCCGTATAATCATTTTCGATACTATTTACGACCAATTCCGCGACATGCTGGTTCAGCGTACAGAACAATTGAAAATTGGCCCAACTGAAAACGATGACTTCGGTCCGGTTATCAATCAAAAGCAGTTGGATAATATGTTGGCTGTTGTCGCTCGCGCGAAAGAAAGCGGAGCAGTCATACTTACCGGTGGAAGTCGGTTGACCGATGATGCCCATCGAAATGGATTCTATATGGCTCCTACCATAATTGAACAGGTTGGATCCCATGCGGAAATTTCAACTGCTGAACTGTTTGGTCCTATCACGTGTTTGTATCGCGTCAAGAATTTTGCTGAGGCCCTGCATTTAGCCAATGATTCGCCCTATGGTTTGACGGCCTGTATTCATACGCGCAGTATACACCGGGCCACCGAGTTCACCCAGAAAATCCAAGCCGGTGTCGCAGTGGTCAATGCCGCAACATATGGAAGCGAGCCGCACATGCCTTTTGGAGGATTGCGACAATCCGGAAACGGTTCACGCGAGCCCGGCACAGAAGCTTTGGATGTCTACTCAGATTTGAAAGACATCTACATTAATATTGATCCGGAAAAACTCTAGAATTGACGATTGAATATTGACTATTTATGGTAGTCGCTTCGCTTTTTCGTTTTAATTAAATTTAAATAAAATCGGAGGGATTCCGTCAATCGGTAATCGACATTAGTCAATAATCAATCCAAAGGGGAATCAATGGAGCAAAAGGATACCAGTATCGTCGCACTGATCCCGGCACGGGCGGGTTCAAAACGCGTGCCGCATAAAAACATCCGTCTATTAGCCGGTCATCCGGTCATGGCGTATACGATTACCGCGGCCATCCAATGCGGGATTTTCGCCGATGTCATCGTATCAACGGATTCAGAGCGCTATGCTGAGATAGCAAGACATTACGGTGCAACCGTGCCGTTTCTGCGGCCGGTGGAAATTGCGGGAGATCACTCCCCTGATATTGAATGGTTGCAATACACCCTAGGTCGCCTGCAAGCTGAGGGTTCCCACTATGACTGCTTCAGCATTTTGCGTCCTACCAGCCCGTTTCGACTTCCGGAAACCATACGACGGGCCTGGCAGGCATTTACTGCGGAAACAGGAGTGGATTCACTGCGGGCCGTGGAGAAATGTACGCAACATCCCGGCAAAATGTGGGTCGTACGTGACAAGCGCATGATGCCTCTGCTGCCGTTAGGGCCGCCCGAACAACCCTGGCACAGCAGCCAATATCCCTCACTGCCCGAAATTTACGTCCAGAACGCCAGCTTGGAAATTGCATGGTCACGGGTCGTTTTCGAGGATCGAACTATCGCGGGCAATGTGGTTATGCCGTTTTTTACAAAAGATTATGAAGGATTTGACGTAAATAATCCCTATGACTGGCAACTTGCTGAACAAATGGTAAAAAACGACAATGCACAATTACCCGAGGTACAACGACCCTCATACTCGATAAAGGAGTGAATGCCACAATGATCGAAATCAGACTTATTCCGGGAAACGAATTCCAGCGAGTGCGCGCGGCATCGCTTCCGCGATTTGAGAAGCTCCGGTTATTGTCCGATATGTGTCGGGCCAATACATTAGCCACTGTAAAACGGGCCGGATCAGGACATTTAGGTTCAAGTTTTAGCTCACTGGATATTGTTGCAGCGCTATACTTTGCAGAAATGAATATCGGTGAGAAAGGTATTAACGATCCCAATCGGGATATCTACTTTTCTTCCAAGGGGCATGACGTTCCCGGTCACTATGCCGTTCTTTTTGCTCTGGGAATTATATCAAAAGAGCAGTTCATCAACCTCAGACGCCTGGGGGGCACCCACGGTCACCCTGATGTGAGCGTTCCCGGAATAGAAGCAAATTCAGGATCCCTCGGTATGGGTATTTCCAAGGCCAAGGGAATGGCATGGGCCAAAACGGCGCGTGACTTGTCGGGTCGAGTCATCGTGATGACCGGCGATGGCGAACTTCAAGAAGGGCAAATCTGGGAATCATTGCAAACCACGGTTCATCAAAAAATCCACAATCTTTTGGTAATTGTCGATTGCAATAAAATACAATCGGACAAAGTGGTTGAACAAATTATTAACCTGGGAGATCTGGAGACGAAGTTTAGCATATTCGGCTGGCACGTGGAACGTTGTGATGGCCACGATTTTGAAGCTCTTGAAAATGTGTTTGCTAAACTCAACCGCATCACCGATAAACCGAAAGTGTTGATTGCAGACACCATCAAAGGTAAAGGCATATCCT
>JASFJP010000504.1:0-3923 GCA_050121225.1 Desulfobacterales bacterium | reverse complement strand
CCATGGGCAGAGAATTCACTCGCATGAGCCTTGGCGGTGTACGAGACAAAGCAGAGATCCGTGGTCACCGCCGTATGCACATAGAGGCTATGCCGGGTAGAATGATACAGGCCGCTAAGCGTGCAGGTACAAGCAATCCTGTATTCATGCTATATGAAGTTGACAAAATCGGGGGGGATTGCAATGGTACTCGCTCTGGCCAGCCTTTACAGCGATCGTATCGTCCGCAGCGACGTTGGCATGACCGGTGAAGTGACCTTACGCGGGCACGTCTTACCTGTTGGCGGAATTAAGATTAAGGTTTTGGCTGCCCATCGGGCCGAATTAAACACGGTTATTTTGCCGAAACGCAACGAAAAGGATCTTGAAGATGTGCCGTCTGAAGTTCGCGACTCAATGAGCTTTATCCTGGTTGATCGCATCGATGAAGCGCTAGCGTCCGCGCTAAAACCTACCCAATTTGGTAATGATGCCGCTGATTCCGAGTTGGATCAAGTACTTAACCGACCTCGAATTGAATTTGCGCCCATTTCGGCTTAATCAATAAGGTGATAAATATTTCGGCGAATATTCCAATCGTATAATTCTGATCCAGGCTGGTTAATCTTTGCTCGAAAGTGAAACAATCCAAGGCGATGAACTTAAAAAATTGGCTGCGGCCCTAGCAGCGCAAACCGGATCAAACGACAATCCGGATGTTTCACGCAATCGCCATGCACTTGCGGCTTAGATTGTTAAACTGTGGGGGAATGGTTTCCGGCGTGCAAATATTGATCTTCAACTATTTGAAAAATGTTATACACTGAACAAATTGTCTTGAAGCCATCACCTCACTACTGCAATTAACTGGAGCCTTCAATTCAGGCAGCGTTTTTATAAACCACGCGAAAATTGACATGTATATCGTAAAGCCTTCGCTTAAGCGCTTTGATCCGGTTGGTTTCTTCTTTGGAGGACCATCGCGGCTCCCTGATCGAGAATAAGGCATTACACAGCTCATAGAGAACGTGTTCGGTGGCATTGCACCATTCATTTGTGCAAACGCCTGCCATCTCCTTGGCCTCCTCAATATCCCTTTCGATCATGACAAGGGACTTTTCGAGCGATTAAACGTATATATCCCAGGCTTCACTCATTTCTTTTTGAATCCCATCTTTAGGCATCGGCATTTTATGATCCCCCAAATTTAAATGAGCGACATGGACTCATCTGTATGTTTTGATTATGATTTCAATTGTTTTCCAAATTGTTAAGTTGAATTATCCTACCATAGCAAAATCTGAAATTATCTTGCATCGGATGGTTGCAATATGATTTAGGAAGTATATCTATTCTTAAAGGTAGAGCATGCTAATACCTCTTCAGATTGCGTTCAAGCGCAGTTGGAGCTTCATCTCATTTCAAATTTTGAGATGGTTACATTAGTCTTAACAAAAATTTCAATGATTAGTTCTAATGCTGTAAAACACGATTGTGTTCCGCTTTGAAAACATCAGTTGCCTGGTTAAGAAAATCGCAACTCCATGAACGGAGATATACCTCGCAGCCATAATACAGAGCTATTTTCTTATAATCGATTCCGGACCGGAGGCTTTGAATTGCTAATCAAAGAAAAGTTGGCCATATTGGCTGATGCCGCCTAGTATGATGTATCCTGCGCAATGAGCGGCAGCCGCAGAAAAAATGACAGACGCAGATTGGGCAACACGACGCCGGCCGGCCAAAGTACCCAGTTAATTGTCGGCGCCAGCCCGGAATCGGATTTCGAAATTCTGAGTCTTGCCGAGCGGTTGTATAAAATCCAGGCTCTCAAGCGAGTCTACTATTCAGCCTATCTGCCGGTGGTGGGTGCCGATGCGAGTTTGCCGAGCCATTCCGACCCTCCGCTGCTGCGTGAAAACCGCCTTTATCAGGCGGATTGGTTGATTCGACTTTACGGATTTGACCTCAAAGAGGTGATCGACAGCGAAGCGCCCCATCTCGATCTAACCATCGATCCGAAGCTGGCTTTTGCCCGGCGGCATTTCGAATCGCGTTTTGCCGACCAGAAGTGGATCATTTACGATACATCAAGAAGCTACGGCCTGAGCCACGATTGCCACCAGACAAAGGAGTTGCAACTGGATAGCATTGGTCTGACCACCTTCGACAACATCGACCTGTCCGAGGAGCGGCTTTGTCAAACGTTGTGGCAGCAGTATTTTGCCGCGATCAACATCCCGCAGCGCAACAATCCAAAACTGCATCTGCGACAACTGCCGCGCCGATATTGGCAATATTTGCCGGAAAAGCAATCTTAAAAATGTTCATAACGGGATGGTTTTGTCGACGGAAGGAGTACGGTAGGGATGAGCGGCAGCACATACAGTCACGATATTATGCGTCGCATTATCTTGCAAGGGCGTTTTATCAGGTTGAAAATAGAGGCCTTGCGTGATAGGGAAAACTGTGCCATCACATTGGGAAGTTTTTCTGAAAATCGATATATAAAGAAAGATGTTTTGGCAGCAGATGAAGCTCAAAAGCACGGCGGGTAGCTTCAAGACAGGGTGGAAAAATAACTGGTTGTGTTGTAACTCCTTTTATAAGCATTCACAAACCTTAAACAAAAAAAGAGCACAGATCAGTGATAAAGATATCTGCAACCCAGGTGAGCGTCGGAAAATTTTATCTTGCTTTACCCTTAATCGTTTGGGACCTCATAACAGATACCGTCAAATGGCCGCAATGGGGACCGACGGTAAAAGGGGTTCAATGCCCGGAGCGTTTCATCCGTAAAGGTACGCAAGGTCAGGTGTTAACTGCTTTCGGAATTTGGCTTCCCTTCGTTATTACCGAATACGAGCATGCCAGCTTTTGGAGTTGGGATGTCGCGTCCGTTAAAGCCACCGGCCATCGCATTCAGGCCGCTAGAACCGGAGGCTGTTATCTATCCTTCGAGTTACCAATAATCGCCGCTCCCTATACTCTGGTTTGTCAGATAGCGTTGGGCCGGATCAAAAATCTACTATGCGAATCAGCGACGTCAACGGCCTAATTGGACAATCATCCTATCGCAATTACTGAGATCATTACCTTTAAAAACTTACATAATCCGTTATTCGTATAAACCTTACTCAAAATAAAAAAACGGAAGGAGTAGACGATGGGAACCCAAAAAGATATTTTTGATGTCTTCTTGCACGATGAAAATTATAAGTATATCATGAAACGGCTATTGGAGGCATCGATGGAAGAGTCCTTCAATTCAATCCTTATAACGGAGGCCGGTCCAGGTTATCCGATCATCTATGTCAACTCAGCTTTTTGTGAACTAACGGGCTACGGACCCCACGAAGTCATGGGTAAATCGCCCTCTATTCTGCAAGGCTCCGAGACGGATCCGGAAGTATTGGAAAGGTTGAACCGGAATCTGGCTGAAGGAGAGATGTTTTTTGGCAAAGCGATCAACTATCGCAAAGATGGTTCGACATTTATGATGGAATGGAAGATTGCACCCATTCGCAATGAAAAGGACGAGATCACTCACTATCTGGCGATCCAGCGGGAAGCGAATTGAAAGAAAATTGAAAATTTGTGTTATCTTATTTTTTCAATTTAGCTTTTATCGCGGTTACTGCGCTTAATTTGGATCGCAATGCAATCTCATTTGCGTCATATTGTTCTTCAGGGATGATAAGCGGCATAATATCATCGTTCAAGCATTCTTCGCGCGAGGGCAACAAGCGAAAATTCCTTTTGACCTGCCGAGCCTGCTCCAAAAATAACTCCAGCAGTTTTAGATCTTCCTCGATGCAATCGCCGCCGCGGCGGGCGGCTTCAATTCGAGCCAGCATAGAAACAATTGCAAACAGGTAAAGACTGAGATAGGTGATCCTTCGCAAAAAATATTGCCTGGTAAAAACGTTTTCACGATACCGCAA
>JASFJP010000503.1:0-3934 GCA_050121225.1 Desulfobacterales bacterium | reverse complement strand
AAAAACAAATCTAGGTTTCAAATTATTTTGTATAATGAGGGTTTAATCGTTTTGGGGGTTTGCTTCCTCCTCTTTCATTGGGAGAACGATTTCTACTTTTTTCATAATACTGTCAACACTTTTCATTATTTCATCAATTTCCATTTTCAACTGCAAATCATCGATATCGATCATACACACATCTCCGTTCGAAGAGGAAATTTGAAGCTCATTCTTTTAGATTAACTAACGTCTTTTTTGGGCGTTGATTTGCTGATACTATCCGTTGCGATAGGATTGATTTCAGGTGGATACCTGTTTGGAACACCCTGTAACTATTAAGAATATACGGATAACGATTTTATGTCAAGTAACTTATAAAAAAATATTGTATAATCAGGTAGTAAACTGAAGAGGCAATCCATAAATCGTTGATTCTCGGGAATCTACAAGGAACATACAAACTAATTGGTTGTTATAATATTGAAAAATGAAACGAGTCGCATCTATAATATTACTAATTGATTTTTTATGACAATGGTGGGATGAAGACCATCGGTTTCTTATGTGCGTGATAAAAAGGGCTCCCAGAACCAATTTTGGGAACCCTGATAGTTTTTTGGAGCCACCCATCGGACTTGAACCGATGACCGCTCGATTACGAATCGAGTGCTCTACCAACTGAGCTAGGGTGGCTTAAGCGACATCCATGAATGTTCTTAAATAGTTGATTTATGGTGCAAAATCAAGACATATTTTCACTCGAATCCTTGATGAATAGGCTTTCCGAAAGAGATCGTCGCATCGAGTGCTTTGGTATTTCTGGTTCGGAAAAGGCGTATCTGATATCTAAAATTTTCAACCAAAAGCGAGACTCTGTTTTTGTGATTGTGGATACCCTTGAAGAGGGACGGCAAGTATTTGAGGATTTGAAGTTTTTTTGTGACAATGTGGACGAATCGATTCTTTTTTTTCCGCCATACAACATATTGCCATCTAAATTTCTTTCTTACCATAATGAAACCGCCGCACATCGAATCAGCATCCTGTATCGCCTGATGGAGGCAACGACACCACGTGTGGTTGTCACGACCGTAGACGCATTATTGCAGAAAACTATCCCGAAAGAGGAAATCATTCGTTATGTCGATCTTATCTTGACGGGTGAGGAAATTGATAGAGAACGATTTATAGCCAAACTGATATCCGGTGGATATACAAAGTCGGCAATCGTCGAAGAACCGGGTGATTTTTCCGTCCGCGGGGGCATTATCGATGTGTATTCTCCACTCTACCCGGATCCGCTGCGGATTGAGTTTTTCGGTGATCTGGTTGAATCCTTGAGGTTTTTCTCAGTTTCAAATCAGCGTAAAATCAGAGACATAGACGAAGCCGTCATACTGCCGGCAAAGGAGGTGATATTTACCCAATCAGAGCTTCCTCAGATTATTAGCCGTATCAGAGCCCAGGCGAGCACGCTGGATCTTCCGGTTGGGGTTGTTCGAAGCATCGTTGAATATTTAAAAAATAGCGAAAATTTTCCGGGAGTAGAAAGCCTGATTTCACTAATTTATCCTGAACTTGATACCCTTTTCGATTATATTCCGCAAAATTCACTTATGGTTGTCATTAATCCCGATGCGTTGAAGAAATCTGCCACTGAATTGGAAGAACGTTTGAACGACCATTATATTTCACTCCGCGATGAGAAAAAGCTCTGTGTTGAACCACAAGAGCTTTATTTAAATTGGTCAGAGGCTGAAACTTTCATAGACAAAAAGAAGCCTCTGGTTTTTAAAATGCTCGACGTATTTAAGCCTAAGGAGTATCAGGAATCCCCCCCCTTTCTTTTCAAAGCAACGGTTGAAAAAAATACGGATCTAAGCCTGAAGCTAAAACAACCTCAGTCAAAAAAGCATCTTCTAAGACCCTTGGTTGAATGGCTGGCAGAAAAAATGGAATTTGGATATACGGCGATTGTCTCGTGTCAGACGCGTTCTCAGGCAGACAGACTCCATGCCCTTCTCACACCCTATATGGTTGAAATTGAGATTGTTGATAATATTCCACCGCGCGATACAAACCAGCAGAGGATATACGTTTGCATCGGCCGGCTGTCAGCGGGATTTGTATGGCCGGAGGAGTCTTTAGCGATCATTACTGATGATGAAATCTTTGGCGTTCAGCATCATCGTCGAAAACGCCTTAGGCCAAAACCGAGTGCGTCGCTGCTCGATCTCCAGGTACTTAAAAAGGATGATCTCATCGTTCATGACGACCACGGCATCGGCCAGTATGGCGGGTTGGCAAAACTGAATATTGGCGGCATTACCAATGATTTTGTGATTATCATCTACAAAGGAGGTGACAAACTCTATCTCCCGGTGGATCGCATGAGTTTGGTGCAAAAGTATATGGGTGTGGATGGGGTTACTCCGGTCTTGGATGTTCTCGGCGGCAAATCTTGGGAACGGATTAAAGCACGGATAAAAAAATCAGCAGAGAAAATTGCCGGTGATCTTCTTAGCCTTTATGCCCACCGCCAACTAGAAATCGGACATGTATATACCACGCCGGACAGCTATTTTAAGGAATTTGAAGCGGGATTTCCGTTTGAAGAAACAAATGATCAGCTCAAAGCTATTGATGATGTCCTGGGAGATTTGCAGCGGACCGCGCCGATGGACCGATTGGTCTGTGGTGATGTCGGCTACGGTAAGACCGAAGTGGCACTGAGGGCATCGTTCTTAGTCGTCAACGACGGCAAACAGGTTGCCGTGTTGGTGCCCACCACTATCCTTGCAGAGCAACATTATGCAACTTTTTGCAGTCGCTTCAATCGCTATCCGGTTAACATTGCATGTTTGAGTCGTTTTCGCTCCCGACGCGAGCAACGCGCTATTGTCAATGACCTTAATGCTGGCAAAATCGATATCGTAATTGGAACACACCGACTGCTGCAAAAAGATGTTATTTTTAAGGACATAGGCCTTCTAGTGTTGGATGAAGAGCAGCGTTTTGGCGTCAGGCACAAAGAGAAGCTTAAAAGACTGAGAAAAACAGTCGATGTATTGGCATTGACCGCAACACCCATTCCCAGGACGTTGCACCTGTCCTTGGTCGGAATTCGTGACATCAGTGTTATTTCCACACCGCCGGAATATCGAAAGTCAATTATCACCTATATCTGCGAGTTTGATGATGTTGTGATTTCGGAATCGGTTCGAAAAGAGTTACAGCGGCAAGGACAAATTTTCTTTGTTCACAACAACATTCAAACCATAGATCGAATTGCGAAAAAATTGCAAGGTCTTGTGCCGGAGGTCCGATTGGCGGTTGCCCACGGACGCATGCCTGAAGATGAGCTGGAAGAGGTCATGCTTCTGTTTATTAACAAAGAAATCGATATGTTAGTATGTACAACAATTATAGAATCCGGACTGGATATTCCCGCTGCGAATACGATTATCGTCAATCGTGCGGATAGGTTCGGTTTAGCGCAAATGTATCAGCTGCGAGGCCGGGTCGGTCGGGCCGATGAGCAGGCCTTCGCATATCTTCTCATTCCTCACGAAAGCCTCCTGGGGAAAAATGCTCAGAAACGCCTAAAAGTGTTAATGGAGCATAGTGATCTAGGATCGGGTTTTCAAATAGCCATGAATGACCTCAAAATTAGGGGTGGCGGAACTATCCTGGGAGCATCACAATCGGGACATATCGCCGCCGTGGGGTATGACATGTTTTTAAAGTTGATGGAGAGTGCGATGACCGAATTGAAAGGCGAACCGACACTTGAGCCTTTGGAACCGGAGATAAACATAAGTTTTTCTGCATTCTTAGCCGAGACCTACATCGTCGACATCGACCAACGTATGGCGGCCTATCGTCGGCTCGCCAGGATGAATGAACTGCACGAGATCGCCGATTTTAAATCGGAGCTGATCGATCGATTTGG
>JASFJP010000502.1:0-3973 GCA_050121225.1 Desulfobacterales bacterium | reverse complement strand
TAAAGATATAAATTCAGGGTAGCCCTCCCGGATAAGGATGTGGGCACAACTGAGCTTTGGCCCCGTGGGCAGATTGGTTTGATCCGCAGGCCTCGCTTCTTGTTCACTTGTATTTGCATACCGCGATTTTCGAATCCCTTGAACTTTTTGATTTCACAGCATCTTAATATGTTATTCTAGGTTATTTAGTGTCTGTATATTATATTGCCTAATATATTTATACAAAAAACGTCAAAAATTAACTATTTGAATATTGACACGATAGAAGATGTATTAGTATATGCCGTTAATCTAATCATCCAAAGGAGGAACAAAATGTTGAATAAAAGACGATGTCTTGTGAAATGGGTGCTTGCGTTTGTTTTTGTTATGCTTGTGTCTCTGCCGGCATTTGCCGATGACGAATGTAAAGCTGTATACGGGAATGGTGCTCATACCTTTCGCCTTGCAACCGGAAGCCCCGGTGAGCTTGGGATGGTTAAAGCAATTGCCGAGGTGTTCAACCCGCAGTATGATACCAGCTTGTGTTGGCGAAAGGCTGGTTCGGGAAAGTCTTTGCAACTGCTCAAGCAGAAAAAGGTTGATATCGTAATGGTGCATGCCCCTGCAGCGGAGAAGAAAGCCGTTCAGGAAAGCTGGGCCATAAAGCGAAGCCTGATCGGATCTAACGAGTTTTACATCGTTGGTCCTAAAAATGATCCGGCCAATATTGCAAAAGCCAAAAGTGCTGCCGAAGCATACGCGAACATATCGAAATTGAAGGCGAAATTTTTTTCCCGAGGAGACAATTCCGGCACCCACAAAAAGGAAATGGCCATTTGGAAACAAGCGGGAGTCCAGCCTTCCGGCGATTGGTATGTACTTACCAAAACCTTCATGATGGCCACATTGAAGATGGCCAATGAGACGAATGGTTACTTTATGACCGACAGCAGCACCTGGGTGGCGGCAAAAAAGGAAATGGATAACATAAAAATTCTCTTCCGTGGCGACCCCTTTCTCATTAACACCTACCATGCCCTTTGTCAGCCCGAAGGTGCGACTGCCGGGCAACCGTATGCCGCAAAATTTATTGATTTCATTGTTTCCGAGGAAGGACAAAGCCTGATCCGTAATTACGGAGTAAAAGAATACGGCGAGGGGCTATATAATGACGCAGCCTATGCCAAACAGTATGACCACTGAGGCACTCTGCATTTGGTCGAATTCATTAAATACCATTATTTGTTATTATTAGTATTTTTTAGTTAAATTAATTCTTAAAAAGAAAAATATTGACAATGTACTCCCCATTATCTAATGAACAGATAGGCCTTATCTTGGGTTTGGATGTAAACATTATCCAACCCTCAAAGGAAGATCCACGGCCCAGAATTAGTTTAGTATCTTTTATGTATGCTAAAATAGGAACAATCCCATGACCCAGTTGCTTACTACAAGAGAAGTCGCTCAATTTCTGAACATTAATGAGAAAATGGTCTACAGTCTTGTGTCTGAAAAGAGACTTCCCGCAAGCAAAGTCACCGGAAAATGGTTGTTCCCAAAAAATTTAGTCGAGCAATGGATCGAGACAAATACCATTAATTATCCCAAAACGGCTGAGAGCCCTTCGGTTTCCCAGGCGGTGCTTATCATCACCGGTAGCAATGATCTATTACTGGATAAAGTGATATCTCTTTACAATCTGCATTTCTCCGGAAATATCGCTGTTTTTGGTAATCTGGGAAGCATGGGAGGATTGCAGGCGTTGCGGCAGAGTCACTGCCACATAGCTTCCAGCCATTTACTCCAGGAAAATGGAGACGATTACAATTTTGAATTTGCCAGCCGGGAACTTGAACGCATGCCGGCGATTGTGAACTTCTGCAAACGCGAGCAGGGCATTTTGGTGAAAAAAGGCAACCCTAAAAAAATCAAAACGATTTCGGATCTCGCGCATTCGGGTATTTGCATCGTGAATCGGCCCGTGGGAACAGGCACCCGGCTGTTGTTGGATCAGGAGCTGAAAAAAGCAGACGTGCGAGGTGATAAAATTGATGGGTACCATACTGAAGCCCATCGCCACCTGGATGTCGGGCTTGAGATATCAGCCGGCCGCGCAGATGCTGGCCTCGGTATCCATGCCGTTGCCGGTTTGCTGGATCTCGACTTTGTGCCACTGCGCTGGGAACGCTATGATCTGATGATCTTTAAAGAACGTTTTTTTGATGCCAATGTGCAGAATTTTTTAGGTCTCTTGCACGAGGAACAATTTTTCAAGCTTGCTGAATCATTGCAGGGCTATGATGTTCATCTAAGCGGCCGGATGCTTTTTCCCAAAAACAATATTAAAAAGAAATAAAAATTTTCCTCAAAAGCGAAGGGAGTAAATGATGAAGCGATTATCCGTTGCAGTAATTTGTCTGGCGTTGGTTGTCTGTTTTTTACCCGCAAGTTCATTCGCTGAAGAAAAGCTTTTGATGATGGCAACCACCACCAGCACGGACAACACAGGCCTGCTGGACTATCTTGCTCCAAAATTCAAAGTGGCAACCGGAATTGAATTAAAGTGGACGGCGACCGGCACCGGCAAAGCGCTCAAGTTAGGAGAGAACTGCGATGTGGACATTCTCATGGTGCATGCGCCCCCGGCCGAGAAAAAATTCGTGAAAAATGGATTTGGCATAGACCGTCGTGAAATCATGTATAACGATTTTGTTATTATCGGGCCCGCAGCAGACGCTGCTGGAATCAAGGGTAAATCCATTAAAGATGCCTTGCAGACGATTAAGGCCGAGCAAGCGATCTTTGTCAGCCGTGGCGACAACTCCGGAACAAACAAAAAAGAGCTATCCTTGTGGAAGGCAGCAGATCTGCCGGTCCCCGAAAAGGAGAACTGGTATGTTCAGAGCGGCCAGGGTATGCTGGCAACCATCAATATCGCAGCCGAACGCAACGGGTACACGATGACCGACCGGGGGACATACATCAAATATGAAGACAACCTGAAAGGCAATCCGCCGCTTAAGATTTTAGTAGAGGGAGATGCGGTGTTGCTGAATCAATACAGCGTGATTGCCATAAATCAAAAGCATTGTCCGAAGGCGAAATACGATACGGCCCGCCAATTCATTGAATGGATCACCGGCCCGGAGGCCCAGCAGTTGATAAAAGAGTTTAAACTTTTAGGGAAACCATTATTTACGCCGAATGCAATAATGTAGCGGACTGCTGGAAATATTTCGAATTCAAACTTATAGATAATGCGACTGCATGTGAGCATTTAGGATTGCCACAGTTTATTCTCACTGTAGTCGCATTTTTTTTCAACCTCCAAAATTGTCATGAATTTCTTATTCGAAGGATTTTTCCAGGCCATTAATTTATTGCTGAGCGGCAACGCTGAAACCTATTCGGCGATATGGGCTACTGTCAAGGTGTCGAGTTATTCGATCGGAAGCAGCTTACTCATAGGGATACCCCTTGGATTTTGCCTTGGCTATTTCGATTTCAGGGGGAAGAAGCCGCTCAGGACAATTGTAGATACGCTGATGGCCCTGCCGACAGTGTTTATCGGTCTGCTCGTTTATGCCTTTCTGACCCATCGCGGTCCTTTGGGAGACTTCGGTTTGCTTTTCACCTTACCCGGTATTGCAATCGGGCAGACGATTTTGGCCTTACCTATCGTCATCGGTTTGAGCGCAACGGCGGTCGAAAGCATGGATCAAAAGCTTCGAATCACGATTATGTCCCTGGGGGCTAACCGGAGGCAACTCTTTTTGAGCAGTTTATGGGAATGCCGGCACGGCATACTCGCCGGTGCGATCGCTGCTTATGGGCGGGTAATGACGGAAGTGGGGATTTCCATGATGGTTGGGGGCAACATCAAATGGCATACGCGTACCATCACGACGGCGATTGCACTGGAAACCAACAAGGGACAATTTGGAATGGGAGTCGCCCTCGGCCTGGTGCTTTTAGCTATCGCGTTTGG
>JASFJP010000501.1:0-3983 GCA_050121225.1 Desulfobacterales bacterium | reverse complement strand
TTGGGCAAGGCTGTTGGACTGTTTTTGTACGAACAAGCACGATCCATAACGGCGAATATTTTCGGATTTATTGTGAATTTTTTCTTTATGTTGCTCATTGTTTTTTATCTTTTAATCGACAGCCAACGTCTGGCGACATTTATCGTCGAACTTTCTCCACTACCCGACGATCAAGATGAAAAGTTGATTCAAAAATTTAAAGATATGGCCGGTGCCATTCTGATTGGCAATGGTCTGGGAGGGTTGATTCAAGGTACATTAGGAGGGATTGTTTTTGCTTTGTTCGATTTAAAATCTCCATTCTTGTGGGGGGTAATTATGGCGCTGTTAGCATTTTTGCCGATTTTGGGAATCGGCGCTGTGTTTATCCCGGCATCCTTGTATTTATTTCTAAAAGGTAGGATTGCGGCCGGTATTTTTTTCATCGTTTTTTATATTTTACTTTCAGGGGGGATTGAATACTTTTTCAAGCCTAAACTGGTGGGGACACGCGTTCAAATGCATACGTTGCTGGTGTTTCTGTCCATAATCGGAGGTCTAAAGCTTTTTGGAATATTAGGGATTATTTATGGTCCATTGGTTGTGACCGCTTTTTTAACATTGACCGACATTTACGAATCCAGCTATCGGCGGCTGGTCAATCCTGTTCAAAAGTAAAACAACTAAATCCAAATTTTGACAATTGACGGATAGGGCAATCCAGTGGCTCTAATGCTCTTATGATTAGAACGAAAACAAATCTTCACCTCGTTGCACTGACGGCGGATCAGCCGAAAAACGTTAATACGTGAAGAATTCTGGGAGATGAAATGATCCAGCATGAAGAACTGATTGAAGTTAGTATCGAAAAAGAAATGAAAAAATCGTATCTTGATTATGCCATGAGCGTCATTATCGGCCGTGCTTTGCCGGATGTTCGCGATGGCCTTAAGCCCGTCCACCGGCGCGTTCTCTACGCCATGCGGGAGTTAAAAAATGATTGGAACAAAGCCTACAAGAAATCGGCGCGTATTGTGGGTGATGTTATCGGTAAATATCATCCCCATGGCGATGCTGCTGTATATGATACGATTGTAAGAATGGCTCAGGACTTTTCATTGAGATATCCTCTTGTCGATGGCCAGGGTAACTTCGGTTCGATCGATGGGGACCCGCCGGCTGCGATGCGCTACACCGAAATCCGAATGCAACGCTTAGCGCATGAAATGATGGAAGATCTAGACAAGGAAACCGTCGAGTTCGTGCCAAACTATGACGAATCCCTGACTGAACCCTCTGTACTTCCCTCAAAAATCCCGAGTCTTTTAATAAACGGCTCGGCCGGTATTGCCGTCGGAATGGCCACCAACATTCCACCGCATAATCTCAGCGAGGTTATCGATGGCATTAAAGCCCTTATCGATCATCCTGAAATCAGCATCGAGGAGTTGTTGGATTACGTTCCAGGGCCTGATTTTCCAACGGGTGGCATTATTTATGGCACGAAGGGTATAAAAGAAGCGTTCAAGACCGGGCGCGGAATCATGAGAATCCGGGCACGAGTGATCGTTGAAAAGGATAAACGCACTCAAAACGAAACCATCGTCGTGAATGAACTTCCTTACCAGGTCAACAAAGCCAAACTGATTGAAAAGATTGCTGAGCTTGTCAGAAACAAGCAAATTGAAGGCATCAAATTTGTAAGGGATGAATCCGATAGAGATGGCATGCGAATTGCCATCGGGCTTAAGAAAGACCAAATAGCCGGTGTGATTATTAATCAACTTTACAAGCACACTCGCATGGAAACCACCTTTGGTGTGATTTCGCTGGCTATTGTTAATAATCGGCCCGAATTGTTGAATTTAAAAGAGACACTAGAATATTTCATACTCCATCGCAAGGAAATTGTTACTCGACGCACGCAATATGATTTGAATAAAGCCGAGGCACGTGCCCATATCCTGGAAGGATTAAAAATTGCGCTGGATAATTTGGATGATGTCGTTGCGTTGATTCGGCAATCCAAATCCCCGGGTGAAGCCAAAGAACGGTTAGTTGAAAAATATAAACTGACGCCCATCCAGGCTCAGGCAATTCTGGATATGCGATTGCAGCGATTAACCGGTCTAGAGCGCGAAAAAATTGTGGAAGAATATAAGAGTGTGCTCAAAGATATCGCTCGCTTTGAAGAAATTCTCGGTAACGAACGCCTTGTGCTGAACATTATCAAAGATGAACTCAGCGAGATACAAGAGCAGTATGGAGATGCGCGATATACGGAAATTGTTAGAAAAACTAAAGAGATTACCATTGAGGATATGATCGTTGAGGAGGACATGGTCGTAACGATTTCCAAGCGCGGATACATCAAACGCAATCCGATTACGCTATACCGGAACCAGAGACGGGGAGGCAAAGGCAAAACGGGCATGGGCACGAAGGAAGACGATTTTGTCGAGCATTTATTCGTAGCCTCCACTCATCATACGTTTATGTTTTTTACGAATAGAGGTAAAGTTTACTGGTGTAAGGTCTATGATATCCCTCAAGCCGGACGAATGAGTTTGGGCAAAGCGATTGTCAATTTGCTGAAATTCGATTCGGGAGAAAAATTAACCGCTGTTCTAACCGTACCAACTTACGAACCTGGATATCACGTGTTAATGGCTACCCAAAAAGGTCTGGTCAAAAAGACAGATCTAATGGCGTTCAGCCGGCCCAGGGCAGGGGGTATCATAGCTTTGAATATTGCGGCCGGCGATGAATTAATCGCGGCTAGAATTACCGACGGTACGATGAATGTATTTTTAGGATCCCTTCTAGGTAAATCGATACGATTTCATGAGTCTGACATTCGTCCTTCCGGCCGTACATCAATGGGGGTTCGCGGTATGCGACTATCCTCTGATGATCGAATTGTGGCGATGGAAGTTCTAAGCCATGGACAGACCCTGTTTGCAGTAACGGAACACGGATTTGGAAAACGGACGTCCATTGATGAGTATCCTGTGCAAAGACGCGGCGGAAAAGGAGTCATTGCAATTAAAACCACCCAGAGAAACGGTCGGGTAGTCTCCATTCTCCTCGTAGACGAAGAGGATGATTTAATGCTTATGACGAATATCGGCAAAATCATACGTATGCCGATTAAAGGTATCTCCGTGATCAGTCGCAACACTCAGGGCGTGACGGTTATGGGCATGGACGAAGAAGAGCGAGTTATTGGGGCTGCAAGGTTGGCTGAAAAAGAAGACTAAATTCCCCGCGATGCCGGAGGCCCAATTTAGATAGCGTCAGACTGCCAGGGGACATTGAGCGGGGGCATTTAACTACCGCGATTAATTTGAAGATCTGTCGCCCAAAGTAGCTGTTTATCGATTGATGACACGAGATCTAAAACCGGAACTAGACGAAATTTAGAATTGGCATTAATTCATGGATACAAAAAGACGCCACAAAGGAGAAGGCCACAGGCAGCGTTTGCGAGAGCGGTTTTTAAATTCAGGACTTGACGGATTCCAGGATTACGAGGTGATCGAGCTTTTACTGACGCTCGGTACGCCGAGAAAAGACTGCAAGGATGCAGCAAAAGCCGCATTGGCCAAATTTAAAACCCTACAGAGGGTTTTGGAAGCCCCGACACGAGAGATTTGTGAAGTTAACGGTTTAGGACCGAAAAACGTATTTGGCCTTAAACTCATAAAAGCGGTGTCAGAACGCTATCTTGAAAAGAAATTGATAAAAAAAGATCCGGTCAACAATTCAAAAGAGCTTTTTGAGTATCTTTGTCATAGCATCAGAGATAAAGCTCGTGAATACTTCAAAATTATTTTTCTGGATTCTAAAAACCGAGTCATTTCGAGTGAGACGCACTCTCGAGGAAGCGTAACTGCCAGCAGTGTCTATCCGAGAGAAGTAATCCATTCCGCTCTCAAGCATAATGCGGCAGCACTCATTTTTGCACATAATCATCCGTCGGGCGATCCGAAGCCGTCACCTGA
>JASFJP010000500.1:0-3986 GCA_050121225.1 Desulfobacterales bacterium | reverse complement strand
GAGCCCTGCTTTGATGCTGCCGATATCGCCCGGGCCGGTGAAGATCTGTTTGTCTATCTATCTTCGGTTACCAACCGTGCCGGCATTGATTGGCTGCGGCGCCATTTTTCGAATCACCGTATTCATGAAATTTGGTTTTATGAAACCAATCCCATTCATATTGATGCCACCTTTGTCTTGCTGCGCCCGGGGTTAGCTCTCAGCAACCCCAAGCGGAAACCGATGGCGCCAAAAATGGTGGAGTTCTTTAAAAACAATGATTGGGAGATCGTAGAATGCGGTGAACCGGCACTGGGCGGCTATCCACCACTTTCGTTTTGCAGTCAGTGGCTGTCGATGAACACACTTATGTTGGATCCGAAAACCATCTGCGTTGATGCCCAGGAAGTAAAACAAATGGAGCAGTTTGACAAGCTTGGCTTTGAAGTGATACCGGTGCCTTTTGGGGATGTGAGCGCCTTCGGTGGAGGGCTGCACTGTGCGACCGCCGATGTCTTCCGGGAAGGAGATTGCGAGAACTATTTTCCGAACCAGCTGGAGGGATTTTAGGATTTTGACAAACATCATATCTCCAGCACCATATCCGCTGCATTACACCTAAGTATTTGAGAGGTCGGGTAGTTTCTTCAATCTAAACTGATCGGTTCAAGGTTCAGAGTTCAAAGTTTGCAAGTGATTGAAACTGAGCACTATATTGATCAAGGTCAGGAATTTTCAGATGTCACCCATTGGGTGAAAAGGCGTCGTAAACCCATTTAAGACGGACTCCTTGATAGAAGCTTGTTAATCGTATTTCCAACCCGGAACGTTGAACCCAGAACCGCTCAACATAGGTTCAATATATACGCTGCCTGCATGAGGCTCTTTCTCCCCTCAGCTATTTATGGCATCGGCTGCATCCCGCCTAATTTTAGGGCGGGTGCTTCTCTAATCTTGTGTGTAAATCTGAACTCGTCGGCCAGGTTTGATGATCGAGATTGACATTGTGGCATTCGAGTGGTAACAGTAACTAAACATGTTTTAAAACCTCATCTAAGGCCCAATAGCTGCGTTGCAGGCCTCTTCAAAATGCTTACATACTAACGTGTATGCTGCGCATTTTCATCGACCTGCGCCTTGCCATTGAACCTAATCTGAGATTTTAAAACTACGTTTAATCAACAGCTGGGGGAGCCGAACCAGATCGGCTGAGATGAGGCTGGTAGTCTCGACCCTTGGAACCTGATCCGGATAATGCCGGCGTAGGGAGGTAACACCAACTAGATCTTTCACCCTGCTTTCCTCCGGCATAACTCTATCTCGGAGGAAACGCTTCATGCTCACTGTTTCACGTCTTAGCAAATGTTTCGGTGATCTTTTCATTTTTGAAAATTTTGACCTAGACCTTCCTATAAACGGGTTTACCGTTTTAATCGGTCCCTCGGGCTGCGGCAAAAGCACGTTATTCGATGTACTTAGCGGTGTCGTAACCAGCGATGGCGGAGAAATTAAGTGGCATGGAAAGGCGGTATCGCATTTGGGAGAAACATCTGCCTATATGCAGCAAAATGATTTGTTGCTACCGTGGTTTTCCTTAATGGACAATGCCCTGTTACCAGCTAAGATTTCCGGTGAAAGCATAAATAATGCCAGAATAAAAGCGCGGTCGCTATTTAAGCGGCTAGAACTGGAAGGGTTTGAGACCTATTCGCCTGCAGAAATTTCGGGAGGGATGCGACAGCGTTGCGCGCTGGTTCGGACCCTGATGTTTGAGCGGGAATTGGTTTTGCTGGATGAACCGCTTTCAGCACTGGATGCGATTACTCGAAACAGTTTGCAGTCGTTGCTTTTGATGCTTCAAATCGAATTTCACAAAACTATTTTAATGATAACCCATGACATCGAAGAAGCTTTGATGCTTGCGGATGAGGTTATGGTGTTAAGTCGACGTCCCATGCGGATTTTGGATCGATTTTCTCTGAGAGGTGCAAAACTCAGGCGAATCGATGATCCTGATTTGATCAAGATTAAAAAATATGTGTTGAAACTCCTGCAAGAGGAACTGGACACATGAGACGCCCTAGCTTAGTGGCCTTGGCTGCAATTTTGGTTATTTTGGCTATTTGGGAAATAGTCTGCCACGGATTGCGCATTCCCGATTTTATTCTGCCGCCGCCTTCTAGTATTATTGCCGTAGCGGTGTTGCAGGCAAAAACGATTCTGCCTCACGCAGCCACTACGGCGCTTGAGGTGTTGATTGGAATCCTTATTTCTCTGATGGTTGCGGTGCCGCTATCGATCGTGATGTTTGCACATCCATCCGTTGAAAAAACAATCGCCCCGTTCCTGGTCGCCTCCCAAGCGGTGCCGGTATTCGCCATTGCGCCGCTGCTTGTGGTTTGGCTCGGATACGGTATTGCCAGTAAAGTTTTGATGGCGGCAGTGATCATTTTTTTTCCTATTACCGTTAATTTGTTGGAGGGATTCAAAAGCTGCAATCAAGAATTTCGAGTCCTTTTTCAACTCATGGGAGCCGGGTTCTGGAAAACTATGCAACTATTATACTGGCCCTGGGCGCTACCCCAATTTTTCTCGGGATTAAAAGTTGGCGTTTCGGTAGCTACTATCGGTGCCGTTATTGGTGAATGGGTTGGTGCGCAGCAGGGACTCGGATATCTTATGATTCAGGCTAATGCCAGGCTCAATGTCGACGTTGTGTTTGCAGCCATCGTATGGCTTTCGATCATGGGACTGTCGTTGTGGATTTTTGTTGGATTTTTAGAGAGAAAGGTCATCACCTGGAAATTGTAAAAAAACCTCCGGTTGACCCATTCGCCCGGATGCCGGGGCAGAATTGAAATTTAACTTTATCAACAGACTACCCTATTAAATGTGAAAGGAGCAAAAATGGCAAAAAAAAGCGTAACTATCATATTTTTCGTACTTATAGTCTTTGTCTGCACGTCAACCGTCGGTGCGGTGCAAAGGCTGACGCTGATTCTTGATTGGTTTCCGAATGTCGATCACCTGCCCCTTTATGTTGCCCGCCATCAAGGGTTTTTTTCTGAAGAAGGGCTTGAAATTAAAATTATCAGTCCTTCCGATACTTCGGATGGGCTCAAACTGGCGGCTTCCAATCAGGTAGATATCGCCATTTCATATGAACCGCAGACAATCATTGCGGCTGCCAGGGGACTGGATGTGATTGTATTTGGACGGTTAGTCGAACACCCGTTGACAACACTGCTGTTTTTAAAAGGTCAAGGAATCGAAAGCCCGAAAGATTTAGAGGGCAAACGGATCGGCTATACCGTACCCGGTCTTATGGATGTCCTGTTAGATGCGTTTGCCAAGGTAAATGATATTCAACATTACTCAGCAATCAATGTCGGTTTCGCCATAGTTCAGTCTTTGACAGCAGGCAAAGTGGATGCTGTAATGGGACCATTTAAAACTTATGAAACCGTTGAAATGGCGCATCGAGGATATGATGTCGGCTATTTTGAGTTGGAAAAATGGGGGATCCCAGACTACGATGAACTGGTTTTTATCACCAGCAAAAGCACGCTGAAGAAGTATCAAAAGGAATTGTCGGCATTTCGTCGTGTTATTGATCGTGCCATCGCCCTGGTGCGTCGAAATCCCGATCAGGCACTGAAATTTTATTTCAAAGAAGTGCCGGAAGCGGATCGCAGAACTGAAACCGACGCGTTCAAGCTGACCTTGCCCTACTATGCCTCAGATCAGAAACTGGAAGTACCGCGATGGCAGCAGTTTGCTGATTTTGCGTTGACGTATGGATTGATTAAAAACAACGTTGATGCCGCATCCATTCTTTGGGCAGGGGAGTAGAAGCGGCTTTATTGCCCTGTCTGATGCCTGATATCGAATAGATCATCGCGAGACAGATGGCGTCCTGTTGATATGCTGTTGACATTTAGGAGAAATACAAATAATTTCGGCTACTCGACGGTTCTTGCGACACATTATATACCGTTAACCAGACC
>JASFJP010000499.1:0-3987 GCA_050121225.1 Desulfobacterales bacterium | reverse complement strand
TAATTGTGGTGAACGTGGAACATTCGGATGATGGAGCTTTTATCATCTACGTCAATCATTCCAGCACTTCCTGGCCGATTGCCCGGTAGAGAACTGCTTTTGCAATCTTATAGTCATATAGCGCATTATAATAATTTGTCATGGTCTCGACAAGCAATGTTTGCGCAACCAGCACATCAGTGGCGGTGGACACTTGTTCTTTAAAGCGTTCCTCGGTGATTCTTAAATTTTCTCTGGCCTGTTCAATGGCTTTTTCAACAGTGGTGATATTCTTTTCCGATTCTTTGGTTCTGAGATAGGCTTCCTTTACCTGAAGCTCTATATTATCAAGGATTTGCTCTTTGCGATATTTGGCTTGCGCAATGCGGTTCAGTTTTTCTCTAACACCATATGTGGTCCGACCCCATTGCCAGAAATCCCATGTTGCTGTGGCTCGGATATCCCAAAATTCCTTATCAGCGATTCCCGTCCCGCCGTTGACCTCCCAATCGGTTCCCCGCTGGGTATGGGTACCGGTCAGGTTGACCGTAGGGTAATAATCCCTTTTTGTTAGGTTGTAGTCTTTTTCCGCGATTTGCACTTCTAAATCGGCAACATCAATTTCCTCTCGATTATCTTCGGCATAGGCAAGGCAGTAGTTTATATCCTGTTCAAAAGGCGTGTAATCAAGGATATCTGCTATGGCCACCGGAGTATTGACCGGTCTGCGAAGCAGGGTGTTAAACTGTGACTTGGCAACATCCAGATTGTTTATCGCCGTGATCAGTTGTTGCTTTGCATTGGCCAACTGAACCTGGCTTTGCAGCAAATCGTTTAAGGGGCTCATGCCGACCTGATACATATTTTCAGCCACTTCCTTTTGGGCCGTAATCTGTTTGACATTATCTTCTGCAACATCCACGAGCTTTGCTGCTTTTAGTATTGAAAAATAAGCGTTTTTGGCATCTAAAATGACATCCTGCCGCGTGATGAGTTCTCTGAATTCGGCCACATCGAGACCCATGCTGGCAATTTTATACTGATTGAGCAGCGCAAAGCCCGTAAAGAGCGGCTGAGAAAAGGAGGTAACAAAGTTATATTCCTCATCCGGATTAATCAGGACATCGACAATGCCTTGTTGGGTGCCTAAGGCCTGCGTCGTCGGGCTGTCACGGTATATATAATTATATCGAGCATTTAAGGTCGGAAAGAATTCAGTGATGCGCGCCTTCTTATTTTCCTGGGCGGCTTTTACCTCCTCTATGGATTCTAACAGACCCAGGTTGGCCTCGAGGGCGGCGTTAATGGTTTGCTGCAGTGTGAGGGTATTGGCAGGATCTTCGCCGAAGATGAGGTACGGGTAAAAAAGAATAAGCCCGATGGTGAGCCTCAATAGGATATTCCGCAATAGTTGTCGTGTCATAGGAGTTTTTGTCAATCAATCCCGAACGCATCTTGTTTTTTAAGCATGTATTATTTTCTGGATTGACCCTCTCTTTTTTTGTTGATATGACTCATTCGAGTTCGGGGAGTGCCTCTGCCGGTTTTCCCTGCTCGAAGCCTCCACTGAATCCCATTAAACCGGCTTCTTCCATTAAGTGGAGGCTTTCTTATATCGAATCAACCTTCTGAAATCAACATTTTCTTAACGTCTGACTCGTCTTCATCCGGCGCAGTGGATTGGAAGGGTGATGCCCATAAATTAGAAACAGAATCCTAGTCGATCGACAGGAAGGGGTTTTGAAAATACCGGCCGGTACCTGGAAGATGTGAGCAGGACAATCACTCAAGACGTGTTGATAGCCCGGCGGAGAGAGTTGAATAGTTGATGCTTTAGGGATTTAGCCCCATGGATACCACAAAGGTTAGCTTTTTCTCCGATTCCTTATGAGCATATGAGTAGCTGCTATACTAGAATACCCCCAATTTATATAATATACGTCGCACTGGAATCATCAGACTCCCAAGCGGTCACCCGACTGACCCTGGCAGCCGATTTATCCATTTTTTTTTGGAGTTCGGTGGCAACAAAAAAGGCAATATTTTCAGAGGATGGTTGGCGATTTTTAAAATATTCGAGCTCATTAAGATACTTATGGTCAAGCTTGGTCATGATCGCAGCCACGTGTTTTTTTATTATGCCGAAATCCACCAACACGCCCGCATGATCTAATTTTTCTCCGGTAACATGAACTTCCACTTTCCAGTTGTGGCCATGCATATTCTCACACTTTTCACCGACCATTGTCAGCTGGTGGGCGGCGGCAAATCGGGTAACGACTTTTAGCTCATACATGTCTTATATTCCTATATCTGAGAATTACTGCTCAATGCCGTTGTTGGCACATTGATACAGGAGTTATGTTTTAGCGATCTAACTCGCCGCGCTGCTTGCGCCACCCTTTAGTAAGTTTTTCAATTTCTTGGAAAATTTACTGGATTCGAGGTCTGCAAATTCTCTAAGCAGCGCTTCCTGTTTTTTGGTTAGGTTTGTGGGAGTTTTAATTTCGACCTGTATAATCTGATCACCGCGTCGGCTGGTTCTAAGTGAAGGAATACCCTCTTCATGAAAGTAAAATAGTTCTCCCGGCTGTGTACCTTTTGGAATGTCCAGCTTTTTCTTGCCGTTTAAGGTCGGCACTTTTATTTTGTCACCTAGCGCTGCCTGGACAAACGAGATCGGTATTTTGCAAATGATATCGGTATCGCGGCGTTCGAAAAATTCATGGGATTCGACATAGATAAACACGTACAGATCACCGGGAGGTCCACCATGCATACCTGGTTCGCCTTCGCCCGTCAGCCGTAATCTAGACCCATTGTCAACTCCTGCGGGAATTTTTACCGATACCGTTTTGTTAACGCGCACTTGACCGGCACCACGACATTTAGAGCAGGGGTGAGGTATACTCTGGCCCGCACCCCGACAGTGGGGACAAGTCGTTCGGACGGTAAAAAAGCCCTGGCTTCGTGAAATCTGGCCTGTACCACCGCACTGCCGACACGTCTCTGGACTTGTGCCCGTTTCACAGCGGTTGCCGTTGCATTCTGGGCACGTTTCCATTTTTTCCAATGCGATCTCAGTTTCCGTGCCAAAGGCGGCATCCATGAAGCTTAACTGCAGATCATAACGCAGGTCCGCACCCCGCTGAACTCTTGTTCGGGAACGCCCTCTTGTGCTGAAACCGAAGAAGTCCTCGAAAATATCACTGAAACTAGAAAAGATATCTTCAAATCCGCCGAATCCCGAAAATCCGGTTCCTTCAAGTCCCGCATGACCGTACTGATCATAAAGCCCCCGTTTTTCTGGATCGCGCAGCACCTCGTACGCTTCAGCAGCTTCTTTAAATCTATCTTCAGCCTCTTTATTGCCGGGATTTCTATCGGGATGGTACTTCAAAGCGAGTTTGCGGTACGAACTCTTTAATTCATCGTCAGCTGCGTTACGGCTCACGCCAAGTATTTCATAATAATCCCGTTTCGTACTCATATGCAGAATCTTTGATATCGGTGTCTGCCGACTGCCTTTGTGATAGATTGTTTTGGTACCTGTTGACCTTCAGAACGCCGTTTCTAATGTAATGCAAGATATAGGGATGTCAATTTTGAGGCACCGACTCGTTACGGTATCGATTTCAGGGGTAACGTGGCTTCTCTTTAACAATTTTCCAACAAAAACTCTTGATAGTCAATTTTTTTTGGAGTATGTGCCCGCGGAGAATAATCCGATGCATAATATCATTACGACTGCTCCAAGAGGAAACGCCCACCGCAGCTGAAACCAATCCATCATCATTCCGCCTAATAGCGCGCCAGTTAGCATTCCAAGACTATGGGCTACGGTCATGATTGCCATAATACTTCCCATGGCGTTGATGTTGCTTCCTTTTTGTACGGCCATGGCCATTAATGCCGGCATAGCGATACCACCGCCCAGACCAAACACAACAGTTGCCAGAATCAGATCTTTGAGATCGTTTGCCCATTCAAATGAAAAAATAGCAAAAC
>JASFJP010000498.1:0-3994 GCA_050121225.1 Desulfobacterales bacterium | reverse complement strand
CCGGAATGACAAGCGACGTTGTATAAGTAATCACTGAACTATTATATAAACCTAAAGTGATTGGTTCCAGGTTCAGGGTTCAACGTTCAAAAGTTGTAACATGCTAGTTTCAATGATTTTATTCTCAATTGTTTGGACTAGCATCTTTCACCCATTGGGTGAAACATGAAATTTGACTTGATTGGCGCGTAATATAATTGTTGGAGACCAGTTAGAGCACTTTAACCGGATACCGTGATCGCTGAACCGCTCAACCTAGGACAAAATCAAATCATGCAGCAAAAAGCAGACATTGTAGTCATCGGCGGTGGTGCCATCGGCATATGCTGTGCATATTATCTTACCGAACAAGGAAGGCATGTCACTCTCGTTGAGAAAGGGGACATTTGCTCCGGCTGTTCATACGGCAATGCCGGCCTTATCGTCCCCAGCTACAGCATACCATTAGCCGCTCCAGGAGTAATAACAAAGGGGCTCAAGTGGATGTTCAATCCGGAAAGCCCTTTTTATATCAAGCCTCGCCTGCACCGTGATTTTTTATCATGGCTGTGGAAGTTTCGAGGTGCCTGCAACGAACATCACGTTCAAAACGTTTTGCCGGTGTTGCGTGATCTCAGCTTTGAAAGTTTGCAGCTTTTTGACGACATCGCTGAGATTGACGGTACTGAGTTCGGTTATGAAAAAAAAGGTATCGTGAAAATTTTTAAGACACACAAAGGATTTGAGGAAGGGGTCAAAAATTCATTACTGCTCCAAAAAAATGGTATAGACACTGTCGTATTAGATGCAAACGCACTATCAGAATTCTCAACCGGTATGAAAACATCTGCCGCAGGAGGAATTTTTTTTCCACGGGATGCACATCTCATACCGGAGCAATTTGTAGACCAGCTAGCCGGATATCTTCGCAAGAAAGGAAGCCGCATATTGACGTCAACGGAAGTCATAGGACTAAAAACTAAAGCTCACCGGGTAACTTCCGTTATGACCACCCGAGGTGACATTGCCGCGGATGAGGTTGTATTGGCTGGGGGTTCCTGGTCTACTCAAATTGCCCGGGATTTAAAGATAAAATTGTTTATTGAATCCGCAAAAGGCTATAGCGTGACATTCAAGCGACCCCATCAAAGCCCTTTGATACCGTTCACCATGGCAGAGGCGAGCGTCGTACTCACTCCGATGAAAGATATGCTGCGTATTGCCGGGACTTTGGAACTGGCGGGGTTCGACCAATCAATAAACAGGCGTCGGCTGCAGGCTATTCTCAAAGCGGTATCGGCATACTTTCCCGAGTTTGACTATGAGTCACTCGATTTGATCGAAATCTGGCGGGGGTTGAGACCCTGTACACCGGATGGGCTGCCTTATCTCGGCCGTCTCCCTCGCTACGATAACGCGACGATTGCCGCCGGCCATGGCATGCTGGGCATCTCACTCGCTCCGATCACCGGCAAAATCGTCGCCCAGCTAATCGCGAATGAGACGCCGGCAATAGACCTGACTCCACTCAGAGTTGAGCGTTTTCATTAAAGAAATAGAAATCCCCTAAAAGGCATTGGGGTTTATTTTGCTAGTTTTCTTAATTTCCTGTTATTGAATATAATTTCAACCTCCGAAATCATCAAAAGCAATCATTTCCGGTTCCACGCCTAAACTGTCAAGCATATTTTGGACGGCATCCAGCATCATCGGCGGTCCGCAAAGATAGTACTCGATTTCAGTGGGATCCGGATGGTCCTTAAGATATTGATCAAAGGCGACCTCATGAATGAAGCCGACCGGTCCATCCCAGTTATCTTCGGGCTGGGGCTCGGACAAAGCGACGTGGTATGAAAAATTTTCAAATTGGTCCGCCAATTCTTTGAACTCCTCGTCGTAAAACATTTCGCTCCTGGATCGGGCACCGTACCAGAACGTCATCTTACGCTTAGTATTTTGCGTCAACAGCTGGTAGAAGATATGCGCCCGCAAAGGGGCCATGCCGGCACCGCCACCGATAAAACACATTTCGCGTTGCGTGTCTTTAACAAAGAAGTCTCCATAGGGACCGCTCAAAGTCACCCGATCGCCCGGTTTAAGCGTAAACAAGTAGGACGACGCCACGCCGGGCGGTATATCGGCTGCTCCGGGTGGCGGCGTGGCGATCCGGACCGTAAAACGCAGTTCCTCTTCGACCGGTGTGTTGGCCATTGAGTAAGCTCGGTAAACTGGCTCTTCGCTGCGTGCCTTCAGGCCCCAGAAATCAAAGCGGTCCCAGACCTTTTTGTAGGTTTCGCCCACGTGAATTTCGCGGTAGGTGCGCTCGTACTCAGGAATATCAATCTGAATGTAGGAACCGGTCGTAAAATCCATCTTCTGTCCCGGATCGAGCTTAAGCCGCAATTCTTTGATGAACGAAGCAACGTTCTCATTGGATACCACTGTAGCATCGTACTTTTTAATATTGAAAATCTCGTCCGGAATGCGGATTTTCATGTCCTCCTTGACCTTCAACTGACAAGATAGACGAATGTTGTCGAGTTTCTCGTTGCGGTTCAAGTGGGCGAGTTCGGTGGGCAGAATGTCACGGCCGCCCTTGGTGACCTGGCATTTACACAGGCCGCAGCTGCCTTTGCCGCCGCAGGCCGAGGGCAATAGAATGCTATTCTGGGTCATCGCTGATAGCAGTGTGGTGCCGGTCGGCGTCTGAATACTTTTATCCGGATCTTCGTTGATTACAATTTTGCGATCGCCTTTTAGTACGACTTTGGATTCGACGAACAAAAGCACGACAACCAGAAAGAAAACCACTCCAAAGAAGACAGCCAAAGCGACGAGGTATGTTGAGAGCAATGTTAAATCCTTGTATGTGTTGGTTCGTTTGCCGTTTAGCCGACTATCGGGCCTATCGATAAAACCGGCTGGTTCTGATTTTTCGCTTTACCACAGGGTTAACACGCCAACGGACTTAAGGTGCTGACGAGCAAACCAACTTATAAAGATATTCCGGCGAACAACATGAACCCAATGGCCATCAGCCCGGTGGTTATCATGTTGATGGCAAATCCCTGGAGGCCCTGAGGCACATCGGCATAGCGCAATTTTTTTTGAATAGCCGACATGGAAATGATGGCCAACGCCCAGCCGGCTCCGGAGCTCATTCCATAGACCACTGTCTCGCTGAAAGTGTAACTACGTTCCACCATAAACAGAGATCCGCCCAAAATAGCACAGTTGACAGTGATCAACGGTAAAAAGACCCCCAGGGCGGCATAGAGTGCCGGCGAAAATCGATCGATGACCATTTCAATACCTTGCACGATGGCGGCAATGGTGGCGATGAACAGGACCAGTTTTAGGAAGCTCAGGTCCACGATGGGCATTCCGCCCCAGGCCAGTGCTCCAGGAGCCAGCAGCAGATTGAAAATCAGCCAATTCACGGGCGCGGTAATGGTCATCACGAAGATCACCGCAAGCCCTAATCCGGTGGCTGTTTTCATATTTTTGGAGATGGCCAGAAACGAGCACATCCCCAGAAAATAGGCCAGCAAAATGTTGCCGACGAAAATCGAGTTCACAGCGATGCTGATCAGGTTTTCCATGGTCCTAACTCTTTCTATTCAACAACGTATGTTCCAGCCAAACGAACAAGCCGATGATGATAAAGGCGCCTGGCGCCAGCACCATCAGGCCGTTGTTGACGTAACCCAACTCATAAAACATATCGGGAATAATTTGGTAACCAAACAGTTTGCCAGATCCCAGCAACTCCCTTAAGAACGCCACCCCAATTAGAACCGAACTGTATCCGATGCCATTGGCAATGCCGTCCATGAATGATCGAAACGGCGGATTGGAAAGGGCGAAACCCTCTGCACGCCCCAGGACAATGCAATTGGTGATGATCAACCCGACAAAAACGGACAGCTGCTTGCTGACGTCGTACATGAACGCTTTCAGCAACTCGTCGGCCAAGATCACCAAAGTGGCGATCACAGCTACTTCCACGATAATG
>JASFJP010000497.1:0-4014 GCA_050121225.1 Desulfobacterales bacterium | reverse complement strand
GAATACGGTTCAATCCAGGGGAATTATTCTGGCAAGCGGTCGATTTATTGGCGGAGGATTGCACGCAGACAGAAAACACATTAAAGAAACGATCTTCGATTTGCCTGTTTACCAACCCGTGAATAGAGCCGAGTGGCATCACCGTGACTTTCTAGATTCCAGAGGGCACCTCGTCAACCGGGCCGGGCTGGAAATCGATGATTCATTTCGTCCCCTGAATAGTTCCCGGCAGCCCGCTTTCAGGACACTATTTGCGGCCGGCTCCCTTCTGGCTTACAATGACTGGAAACGAATGAAATGCGGAGCCGGCGTTGCCATTACCAGCGCATTCGGAGCGGTAAAATCGTTTATACGCATTAATACCTGAATTTTGCACGTAAACTTACCAGCAATGCAATAGCGTGTATATCCGTAGATTCTCCGAAGCGAAGTTTGCTGGAAAAAATTCAGCTAATAAGTGATTTGCCTTATTGATATTTTGGTTTATAGGGAGGGCTCTTGTAGTTTATTCCAGTTTCAGGTACTAAAATTTAATCTACTATCTAAATTTGCAGACCCGTTTGATATGAAAATGGTAGACGCGGCGCCCCAGGTAGATCCGGTTTTAGGACAAGCAATTCTTATTGGCTTGATAGTCTCCATGGATGGGTTAATAAATTTGGTGAACATTATAAATATTTTTAGAAATGAGGTGTTTGAATGGATTTACTTCGCATAAGATACAGGGGAGATAAAGAGGATGTTGAACTGTTGTTTAAGGATTACAATCTTGAAGGCATTATTTCCACCTCAGAGGAACGGCAAAAAATGGAAGAGTCCAACTTTCGCAATCAATTGCTGAAGGATGGTGCCTTTTTGCTGAGTAATCAGATTTCACCACGCATCTTTAATATCATTACTGATACAAAACTAAAGCTCAATTTGGAAGGTGAATATGAAGTCTTTTGTATAAATTCGAATAGTATTAATGCTTTTGCTTATGTTCAACCCGCAACGGAGAAAAACTTTTTTATTATTGGTATAACCTCTGCAGCACTGGAAGAATTGGAAGATTTGGAGATACAATTTATCCTCGGACATGAACTTGGTCATTTTTTATTTGAACACAATAGAATGAACTATTTAATCAATCCCAACCAGAACAGCCAGGGAGTCACTCTATTGCCAAGTATGGGAGAAAGTATTTTTTTAAGATGGCGCAAAAAATGCGAAATTAGTGCTGATCGTGTAGGTCTCCTGGCGTGCGGCAATTTTGAAAATTCCGCACGGGCGATGTTGAAAACAGCATATGGCCTAAGCGGAAAAAATTTAAATCTAAACGTTGATTCACTACTTCAACAGATAGATGATTTAAAAGAGGAACCAGAGGCGCTTGAGGTAAATTATCGATCCCACCCTTTGATGCCACTGAGGCTAAAAGTCATGCAGATGTTCGCGGAGTCTTCTGTTTTCCCTCGAGTTGTGGAAGGGAAGTTTGATAATTCGGATCAAGAGCTGGCAGAACTAGAAGACCGTGTGGATCAGTGGGTTAACTGGATAAAAAGATATCCCCGCCGCCCGCTAGATTTGTCTGCCATGAAATTAGTAACTGCTGCAGGTATCAAACTCATCATGACCGAAAACGATATTATGGATGAGGAAA
Organism: Desulfobacterales bacterium; assembly: GCA_050121225.1. Taxonomy (GTDB): domain Bacteria; phylum Desulfobacterota; class Desulfobacteria; order Desulfobacterales; family JAFDCJ01; genus JAFDCJ01. The sequence continues at coordinate 2,372 of JASFJP010000497.1, read as the reverse complement.
TTAAAGTTATTATTCAAATCTTACATAAGTATTTTACCGACGAGCCTGGTGACGTCATCACTGAAGTTGTGCAAGATATAAAGAACATTGAAAAATTAATTAGTAGCTCTGTAAAAGAGATTTCCGAAAAAGGAGATGACCGCCATAAAACGTTTGTTCTCTCTCGTTTGGCCGATATCGCTATAGCAGACGGGAAATTGATGAAACCGGAAGCTGGAATTATATTTGACATAGCAAAAGAATTTGGAATCCAGGAAAAAACGGCCTATTCCATTGTGGTCGAGGCAATGAATTCGGTTGGTTTGGCAATCGATTGGAAAATGAATACCCTGGTTAGAAGCATAAAGGCACAACTGCTGAAAAGATATTGATTTGTTCGTATCTGACAAACTAATCTGATAGTATATCCTCTGTGAAAGGAGGCTACTATTATGAACATCCACAGTGCAAAATCAAAGACGCTGAATGAAGACCAACTTGAAGACACCAGCATCCCCTATTTTTCTTGTATATTTTTATATTTCTGGAAATTTCAAAAAATAGGAGGAATCAATGTTACCGAAGAAACAAAATAAGACGTATTCCGATTTTTATGATTCAGCTCGATACAATGAAATATTAGAACCCAAGACAACCCTTATGATACATCTAGCTGCAGCGATGGCTGTTGGCTGTTATCCTTGAATGGAAAGTTACTTTGGCGTGGCCAAAGAACAACAAATAACCAATGAGGAGATCGGCGCAGTCCAATCAATCGTAATGGCTGTCTCTGCCGGCAGGGTTCGGGCACAATTTCGTGAAGCTCGTATTAAAAGCAAAAAAAACAAGAAAACGAAAAGATGACAATCATATTCTTCGTTACGTGATACCAGAATTAAAATGAAACAAGTTATCCTATTTCTTTATCTTTTCAAGTTCTTCATCTCGCAGCACCCTGCGTAACACTTTACCGATGAGAGATGTCGGCAGGCTTTCCCGGAACTCCACGGTGCGCGGCCTTTTGTACCCGGCCAGCTTCTCTTTGCAAAAGTCGATGATTTCCTGTTCTTCGGCGAATTCGCCGGGAGCTAGCTGAACAAAGGCTTTAACCTTTTCCCCACTGCGGTCATCCGGGACACCGATAACCGCCGCCAGGGCGATTTTGGGGTGCTCGTAGAGCACCTCTTCTACCTCCCGGGGGTAGCAGTTGAAACCACCCACAAGAATCATGTCCTTCTTGCGGTCGGTGATAATGATATAGCCTTCACTGTCGATGTGGCCGATATCTCCGGTAAGAAAATAGCGGCGATCCTCTATTTCTCTGAAAACTTCCTCGTTGGCGTCTGGCCGATTCCAATACCCGGCCATCACCTGGGGGCCGCTTATGGCGATCTCGCCATCTTCACCCGGCGGCAGCTCTTTTGAGCCTGTCTTGATATCGAGGATTTTCACATCAGTGTTTGAAACCGGGAAACCAACTGAACCGAACTTGCGCCTTTCCTTGTCACTCGGGTTGGCTGTGGCAAGCGGCGCGGTTTCGCTCAAACCGTAGCATTCGAAGATAATCGACCCGGTACTGGCCTCGAACTTTTTGGCCACTTCCACCGGAAGCGGAGCCCCACCGGAGCCGCACCCGATAACCGATGACAGGTCGAACTTATTCCTCAGAGGGTGATTTGTAAAAGCAACAAAGATGGTCGGCACGGCCGCGATGATGGTCACTTTATTTTGCTCCACCGCTTTTAATACCTCGGTGAAAGGCGGTTTGCCGGCCCGCGGGTCCGGGATGCAGACCAGGCTGCTGGCGGTTAGGCAAGCCCAGTGCATCACAATGTTGCAACCGAAACTGTGGTACATGGGAAGTACGCCGAGAAAACAGTGCGCTCCGCCCCTTTTTAGTTGTTCCGGTGTGGCGCCCGTTTCGTGGGGGATCCGCATCCACTGGTCCAGGGCGGTAACGTTGAAAACGATGTTCGCGTGGGTCAGGGCCGCGCCTTTGGGCACGCCGGTTGTTCCGCCGGTGTAAATGATGGTTGCGATATCTTCTAGGGGATCGATTTCCACGGTAGGCGGTTTGGGCGGGACGGCGGCCATAACAGCATCAAAAAAAAGATGCGAGGGTTCATACCGCCCGGCTTTTGGTATTTTCCCCAGCAGTCCACCTAAAAAGGCCTTTAAGGGCGGCAGGCTGGATTTGATATTGCAGATTACCACCGTTTCCACATCGGTTTCTTTTATGGCTTCTACCGTTGTGGGGTAAAATTGGGGATGGTCCATACAGAACAGCGCGCGCACTCCGCTATCCTTAAGCTGGTAGTTGAGTTCACTGGCCGTGTAAAGGGGGTTGCAGGTGACGCAAACGGCCCCGGCTTTCAGGATGCCGAAATAGACTG
>JASFJP010000496.1:0-4017 GCA_050121225.1 Desulfobacterales bacterium | reverse complement strand
ATACCCTTGGCGACGCCGATTGAGAATCTGAAGGCGATTGTGGAAGCCGCTCGTGAAGGCTACCAGGCAGTGCCTTTCTCGTGAAGAATTTGTCGTGGTTATTTTGAAAGCTCAAGTCAGTGACATCGGCGATAATGGTAACCCGCCTGGCGGACGCGTGAAACTCGCGCATAAGGGAGCGTAACAGCATCAGGGTATCAAGATCAATGAAACAGTGAGCAATTTATGAACAGAGGTAAACCTGAACGCTGAACCTGTGAACGCTTGCAAATTATCTATAACCGAACAACCTCAATGAGGAGAAAATGAACATGAAACTAGAAACGGCCTTTTCAATGGACACATCCAGTATCAAATATGGACCCGGAGTCACCGCCGAAGTGGGCTGGGATATGGAAGAATTAGGTGCCAGCAGGGTGATGGTGGTGACAGATTCCAATCTAACGGAGAGCGAGCCGGTTTTAGTCACACTCGAATCATTACGCAAACATGGAATCGATGGCGTCCTGTTCGATCAGGCTAGCGTGGAGCCGACGGATATCTCGTTTAAAGAAGCGATTAAATTTGCTGAAGACGGAAATTTTGACGGATTTGTCGCGGTTGGCGGCGGTTCCAGCATGGACACGGCTAAAGCGGCAAATCTGTACTCAACCTATCCAGCCGAGTTTATGACCTATGTAAATCCACCTATCGGTAAAGGAACTCCGGTTCCCGGCGCTTTAAAACCACTGGTGGCTGTTCCTACGACCGCCGGGACAGGCAGTGAAACTACCGGCGTTGCAATTTTTGATTATTTAGAGATGAATGCCAAAACCGGCATCGCCCATCGTGCTCTGCGTCCCGACAAAGGTGTTGTGGACCCCAATAATACCCGCTCGCTACCTAAAATGGTGGCGGCGTGTACGGGACTTGATCAACTCACCCATGCATTAGAATCGTTAACTGCCTTACCTTTTAACCAGCGACCAGCTCCTGATCATCCCAAACTTCGACCCGCCTATCAAGGTTCAAATCCAATCAGCCACATCTGGGCGTCTCAGGCAACCAAGATGATCTCACGTAACCTTGTTCGGGTGATCCAGGATCCGACGGACGATGAAGCGCGGGGAGAAGTATTGCTGGCGGCCACCTATGCCGGAATCGGTTTCGGTAACGGCGGCGTGCATCTTGCGCATGGCATGTCCTATCCCGTCTCCGGTATGGTTCGTGATTATGCGCCGGAAGGCTATCCACCAGGACATCCCATAGTTCCCCATGGTATGGCAGTTGTTCTCAATGCGCCGGCGGTTTTCAGATTTATCGGTTCAGCAAATCCGGAATTACATCTTTACGCAGCGCAACTCATGGGCAAAGACACTTCGAACGCCGAACCGCAAGATGCCGGAGAAATACTCTCTCAAGCAATCATAGAATTGATGCAAAAAGTAGGCATGCCAAACGGTTTGAGTGCAGTGGGTTATGGGCCGGAGGATGTAGACAAACTCGTTGAAGGAACGCTCCCACAGCACAGGGTGACGAAACTGTCACCTCACCCCGCCAGTGCAGAAGATTTGAAGCAGTTGTTTCTGGAGTCGATGACGCTATGGTAAAACCTTATATCTGAATTCGGGTATTACCCGATATTAGACGGTTTTATCCTTGAGAAAATACCGGTCTTCATCTGTAGTGCCGACTATATTATCAAGGATCAAATGGTCAAGTGCCATCGGACGGTGATCTCTGAGTCCCATCTTTAACACACTTCGCTGAGCGTACGTGAGTTCTATCGCAGATTTAGGATCGTAAGCGTTGTTTGACTTGAGATCCTCAACAATAAGCATGTATGCCTTTTTTATCCTCCAGGCGTGATACCGTCGAGTCAATATGATCACCCCGAGGAGCATACTAATACCTATCATAATTTCAAGGGTTTCAGACATGATTGCTTGATATTCCGTATTCTTGTACCTATAGTGAGATATAATATGTTATTTTGTCCGGCTTAGTCGAATAACGGAGATTGACCTTAGCATGATTGTAGGCCGGTTGAAAGACCAGAATAATTCAACTGCTCGGCAGAAAGAGGAGATAACACCATGATCCCGAACATTAAAAAAATTCTTTATACTACAGATCTGTCTCCGAATGCGCGTTTTGCATTTAGTTATGCGGTGAGCCTCGCCAATCGATACGATGCCGCTATTACCATTTTGCATGTTCTAGAGGATGTTTCGCCGAGCGCTGACAGCCTGGTGATCAATATCATCGGCAAAGCGAAGTGGGATGAATTGCGCCAAAATAACGAAAATGATGTTCTTGATACCATAAAATCAAGGCTCACAAAATTCTGCGAGGACGTAAGTGCCGAAATTCCATCATGCCCATTTATCACCGATGAAATCATGGTGAGAATCGGCAACCCTGTGGAGGAAATTGTCCAACTGGCAGAGAATAACGATTACGACGTTATCGTGATGGGCGCGCATGGTCAGGGGATATTAACCAACGCCGTGATAGGCAGTACGTCAAGACGCGTTGTCAGACGATGTAAAAAGCCTGTCTTGGTCGTACGCCTCCCAGAAGAGAGTGAGGATTAATTTGCTCCGCATTTGGATATTAAAATTGGACACTCCGGAGAAATCTGCTACACCCTGGTTGAATAACTTCAAGCCCTCAACCAATAGTCAGGGCAGACAGATTTCTTCAGATCTTGATTCTATGCCATCAGAAAATCTGAGATAATCCGCGTTCATCCGTGTCCCATAACTAGGCCTTGGATTTACGCTCAACCTCCAGCTTTTTTAACTCCCTGCGCATAATTTTTCCGGTGGCGGTCATGGGCAGCTCGTTGACGAACTCGATTTCTCGGGGATATTCGTGCGCTGCCAGGCGAACCTTGACATATTTTTGTATATCCTGCTTAAGCTCAGATTCCGCGTTAGTCCCGGTTTTAAGTACGACAAATGCTTTTACTATTTCGGTGCGGACCTCATCCGGGCTTCCTACAACAGCCACCATAGCCACCGCTGGGTGCTTCATTAAACAGTCTTCAATTTCAGCCGGTCCAATCCGGTAGCCGGCGCTGGTGATAACGTCGTCTTTGCGGCCGTTAAACCAGAAATAACCGTCTGCGTCCTTTTTTGCCAGATCCCCCGTTAACATCCAATCCCCGATGAATTTTTTGTGGGTGGCATCGGAGTTTTGCCAGTATTCCAAAAACATCACCGGATCAGGACGTTTCACGGCAATTTCACCAACGGTACCTGGAGGTGTTAGATTGCCCTGCTCGTCAACCACTTCAACAATATGGCCTGGTATGGCTCTTCCCATGGAACCTGGCCGGATCTCCATAATTTCAGCGCAGCAACCGACAATGAGGTTGCATTCAGTTTGTCCATAAAATTCATTGATGGTCAATCCCATCACTTTTTTACCCCATTCGAGGAGTTCCTCACCCAAGGTTTCACCACCGCTGCCAATACTGCGCATGCTGAAATTATGTCGCTGTTTAGGATCTTTCACTTGTCGCATAAGTTTCAAAGCGGTCGGGGGCATGAACGCGTTGCGGATTCCATATTTGGCGATGATATGGAACGCCTCTTCCGGGTCAAATTTTTTGGCCCGGTGCGCCAGGACCGGAATACCATGATACCAACTCGGAAATAAAACATCAATAAGCCCTCCGATCCAGGCCCAATCGGCTGGTGTCCAGAAGAAATCGTCTTCTTTGGGGAAAAAGTTGTGTGGAAACTCGACCCCCGGGAGATGACCAAGAAGGACGCGCTGGGGATGCAGAGCACCTTTAGGAGGGCCGGTGGTGCCCGAGGTATAAATAATTAGCGCCGGATCATCGGCTTTTGAACGAACAGGTTGAAATCCAGAAGACCCTTTTTCCACAACCTTCCAGTAATCCAACACGCCTTCAGGCAGGTCTCCCCCGGTCACCAAGACCGTTTGAAGCTGCGGCAAGTTTCCCCAAATTTTCATTATTTTCGGAAGGTTGGCTGCGTCTGTGACAATTGCTTTGGCTGCACTGTT
>JASFJP010000495.1:0-4033 GCA_050121225.1 Desulfobacterales bacterium | reverse complement strand
ATTTACGATATCATTCGCTCTAATTCAGAGGCAGGCGTCGACGATATCATGGAGGCCATTTTCGAACAAATTAAAAAATTTCGCAATGCTGCGGAACCCGAGGACGATGTGACCCTTGTTGTGCTCAAATTACTTTAATTTTCAAATAAAACATCAGCCATAATGTTTTAGCTCTGCTGCTGCACCCTGTAGAAGGGTACTGATCGAAATTTATTTTTCAAATCCTTTTCTGAGAAAAATTAGAATATTAAAGCCGACTTTTATTCGCTGTGGATTCTACTTTTTAAGCCTCGGCAAAATTTCCTGCCAATCCTGTTTGAAGCTTAGCATTGACAGATAGACACAGCACTCCGGGTAAGATGCGTGGAGCGCTTTTAAATTTTCGAGGGGATCGTATTTTTCTGCCTTCTCATCTTTCTCTTTACCAACACTTTTATAGAGAAGATCGATGTTATTTGACATCCAAGCTTCAACGACGACAGCAATGTTAGAATCTTTTAGCTTGTCAACGTTTTCGTCGTTTCCAATGATCGGCTGGGTAACCACATACTTTGCGCCGGCGTCTATCTTTTGCTTCATTCGATTTAACTCAAAAGGCATGGGGTTATACGGATTGAAGGCTGCTCCTGTTATGAATTGATCGCGATATTCCTTGTTAATGTATCGGAGCAAATCAGTGGAAGTGGCCACGGTCTTTTGGCCGCCGATGCTTTTGGATTCGAGCTTGGGCAACAGGGGACCGCCGTCTCCTCTGACAACGAGAATGTATTGTAATTTTGATTTAGCGGCTTTTTGTAGCAACCCGTCAAGCTCGCTTTTTGTATGGAACGTGTTCAAATTCATCACAACTTTTTCGGGCACCACTGCAAGGCCACCCAGATCAATGGCTTCCAGTGCGCTCAATCTTGGCTGTCCCATGGGGTTGTCGGGTATGGACATTCCGCAACCCGCATCAATAATCCTTCGATACCGCTCAACAAATCTGTCCAGCAGGCTCTCGATTTGATCGTCAGCCGATCTTTTCGGGGACAGCAATTCGACAAGATAGGGATAATTAAACATAATAAGTCACTATACACTTTTTAAATATTCACGGATTGAGAGTGCCGCCGTACTTCCCTCTCCGGCTGCGCTGACCACTTGTTTGGTGCTGGTGTCCCGTACGTCTCCTGCGGCAAAAACCCCGGGAACACTGGTCTCCAATAAATAGGGATCACGATTCTCATAACCTTGTGGCCGATGATCGCCGTGCAATAAAGCGTGGCCCGTGGTGATAAATCCCCACTGGTCCAATAAAATCCGGCTTCCTTCAAGAAACCCGGTATTCGGGTCAAGACCGATAAATATGAAAGCTCCATTTATTGCAAGATTCTCTTTAGCACCGGTCTGGTTATCAGATAACCTCAATTCGGTTAGTTTAGAATCCTTGCCGATGAATTCATTGACTTCTGTATTCCAGCGAACGCCAATCTTTGGGTGTGACAAAACTTTTTCCTGGATGACAGCGCTCGCCTTGAATGCATCACTGCGAACCAATATCGTCACCTGACTGGCAAATTTAGTCAGCAGCAAACTTTCTTCTGTTGCGCTGTTGCCGCCGCCAATCACGGCCACCTGTTTACCCTTATAAAATGGCCCATCGCATGTGGCGCAAAAATGAACACCGGCACCTAGATAATCCGATTCGCCCGGAACATTCAGGCGTCTATATCGGCTGCCAGTGGCCATGAGCAATGCACTGGCACTGTATTCGCTGCCATCATTGGTTTGTACACAATGATAATTATCGTGGTGATGGAGTCCGGTTACTTCCTGTGCCTGCAGCAACTCTACCCCAAAGCGTTCGGACTGTTGACGCAACCTCTGTGAGAATTCAATACCAGCCACCCCACCGGGGAAACCGGGCATGTTATCCAATTTCTCCGTGCCGGCCGCCTGGCCGCCAAAAGCAGCACGCTCCATGACCAGAGTATCGATCGCCTCGCGGGCGGTATATAGGGCCGCAGTCAGGCCCGCAGGTCCGCCCCCTACTACAATCAAATCGTAATGATTGCGGCTGGCCTTGGTTTTTAATCCCAACTTTTCTGCTAGTTGGGCGTTTGTTGGCTCAACTAAAATAGATCCGTCCGAGAATACGATGGTTGGTATAATTCGTTTGCCCGCATTTTTTTCGATGACAAATTTTTCACCTTCACGGTCTTCTTCAATGTCCACCCAATTATACGGGATCTGGTGTTCGCCTAAGAATTGTTTGCTGCGTCGACAATCCGGGCACCAGTGAGCTCCGTAAACGGTTATTTCAATTCTAGACATGGGGGTGATCCTCTGTAGATGATTAAATAATTAGCGTCGGGTTACCGTCAACGCCGGCGTCACTTACTTGGGCTTTTAGGATAACCACGTTGTTCAATATTGTCGATTGGAAATACCTACCTGTGTTTTGATTAAATTCAAGCGCCCTTTCCACCTAAAACATCTAAAGGGTCTTGCAGGACATCGCCTCCTCTATGTCTTCGTCCGAGATGCCCAGAAGATGAAAGACATGGTTGAAACGAGCTTTGGACAGGGCCACGTTGGCAACCCGGTCCAATCCCTCTTTTGCATTGTAAGCGATGCCCAGACCCGCCTGGGTCAGCATGAGTGAATCATTGGCGCCGTCGCCGATGGCGACAACCTGGTCCAACGGAATACCCATATCACAGGCTACCTGATTGACGAGGCGAGCTTTTTGGGCAGCATCGACAATATCCCCTTGAACCTTTCCGGTGAGAGCGCCATTTTTGGTCTCCAAGCGGTTGGCGAAGGCAAAATCCAAACTGAATCTGTCCTTCAAATAACCAGCAAAAATATCGAATCCTCCAGAGACGATCCCCAGTTTGAATCCCAGCCATTTGAGGGTTGTTAAAAGTTCATCCGCTCCCGGGGAAAGGATCATCTGATTCCTGATGCCCATCACCTCATCCAGTGCGAGCCCCCTGAGCATGGCTACCCGTTGTCTGAGGGATTCTTCAAAATCAAAGTCACCGCGCATGGCCTTATCCGTGATTCTGGCGACTTCGCGATGGACACCCGCTTTGCGGGCCATTTCATCGATGCCCTCCATGTCCACAAGGGTGCTGTCCATATCAAAGCATATCATGCGCTTGTTTTTCCGATGGGCGACCATATTTTGAACCGATAGGTCAACGTTCAACTCGCGGCTTTTTGCCATCATGCGGCTTTTCAGACGGTCAACACTGTTGACCCCAGTGATGTTCACGATCATTTCGAGAGAACGGGCGCCGTGATGCGTTTCGCTGGATATCATCTCGATGTTCGCATGTTCCTCTGCCAGCACTTTTGATAGCTCGGCTATAGCGTGTGTATCGCCGAAATAAGTTAGAACAAGTCGTTGGCGGCGGTCTATTCCTACAATTTGATCCGGCACAACCAGTTGAAAGTTGAGTGTGAGATTGAATTGGTTGCCTTCGAAAAGAAGATCTTTTATGGCGCCGTCTTTGGATTGACCCGCCGCTTTAAATTTTAACAACAAATGCAGCCCGATGGTTTGCTTTAACGAAGCCTGCTGAATGTCCACGATTTGAATTTTGTAATTTTGCAGAACCTTCGCAAACGCAGCTAAAATTCCGGGGCGATCAGGTCCCGAGATGTTAACCAATAACAAATCTCTTTCTGCCACACCTTTGCTCCTTTTAAGAGTATCCATCGGGGTAAACGACTGGTGGATAGGCCATTGAGCCGATGGTAAGTTGATTTATTCTTAGTTTCATTCGATGTGGACGACGATGGCATGTTCCCGGATGCCGTTGTTTCCGTAGCCCAGTAAATTCCAGGAGGCCGTCTCTGGCTGCCGGCGTCCCTCGCTGTCCGTTGCGCGGGCCATAATCGAGTGTTCTCCTGACTTCCGGGCATCCCACAAATACTCCCAATGCCGCCAGGCATAAGTTTCCTGAAGGCCAATTAAACTTGCCGGCTTCCATGTCCGGCCGTCATCGACCGAGATATCGACCGCCTGAATACCGGCTTCACCGGC
>JASFJP010000494.1:0-4042 GCA_050121225.1 Desulfobacterales bacterium | reverse complement strand
AACGTATAACTGATAAGCCCCAGGGGAATCGGCCTGACTTTGTTGACTCGCCTGCCGGATTTGTCCAGAGAATCCGTTTTTTTGTTTTTATCGTCTGTATTTAATTGCGAATTCGTGCTGAAGTATGCTCCTAACAACTCGATGTATCCTGAAAAACCAGACTCCCGAGGTAAAGGTTGTTGCGCCTGAACAGCGGTGGCTGTTAGGTTGAAAACCGCCGTCAAAATTATCAGCAGAAAATACGGAGTTTTTTTCCTATTAGAAATTAGCTTTGTTTCTATTGATCTCCTCCTAGATGAAAAAGATTTCAAATCTTGATCTATTATTAATGTCATGAATATAAACATTTATCAAGGCACAAACCTTTTTCTTTTTTCAGGCTGCGCAAATTATCTGAAGAAGATTTCTTTGAATAGTCTCAGGCCCTTCTCTTCATTTTCAAATACATGATATATGGCTGTTGCGGATGAGTTCCTGCACCCCTTCGAGTCGAACTCGATTTTTCCGGATACGCCCTTAAGCTTAACCTTTTTGACGGCATCGGCCAGCGCTTTTTTCCCTATTACTAGCCCGCCGTCAGAATTTCTAAAGGCGACCTCCTTTAAAGCCTTTATCAAAATATGGGTAGCATCATAGCCGTAAGGTGAAAATCCAGGCATTAAACCATAGTTGTCCACGAACTTTTTAGTCCACTCCCGGCATGGTTTATTGGGGGCGATGACATAACAATTTGCTATGGGAATCCCACTTGTCTGACTTAAAAATTTGCTGCTGCTACAAGCCGCACCGGCAATAAAATAGGTATTATGCAGACCGGCGGCATCCATCTCTTCAATGGCCAGGACACCCAATTCGGAAGGCCCTGCAAAATAGATCAGATCACATTCCAGAGTTTTTATCTTTTCGATGATTTGTGGTAAATCGTAGTTGCTCGACAGGCTCGTTTCGAAAAGCACCTTACCGCCCAGCACCTGAACCTGTTCTGAAAAATGTCGCCCGAGATTGCCGTTGGCCCTATCTATACTATAAAGGACGGCAATGTTCTTCTTTTTTCTGGATAGAGAAAATTCTGCAGCTTTGCGGGCCTGTACTTTATAACTGCAGCACAATTTAAAAATGATTGGATTTTTTCCTCCCACAGGTCTCACATCGATTCTCAACGGCGAAAGCAAGATCACTTTTTGTTTATGGTGCATTTTTAAAGCCGATTGCACATCGGTGTTGTCAGCGTATCCGATAACGCCTGCGGTGTGTGGATCATTGCAAAATATTCGAGGTAGGCGATCCGATTTGAAAATTCCGTGTTCAGCCTTTTGCGTTTCCAATTTCAAGGGATGACCGAGCAATAATGCCTTCTCTTTGACAGCCATCTCCACGCCGTGCTCCATCCCGAAAAATTGCATTGCAAGCTGGGAATCGAAGGCAATTTTTATTGGTTTGTCCCTGGGAATTTTGATCTTTCCCCATTCATCCGCGGCGGCGGATTGGCTGAAAATCGAAATACAAATCATGATTGTTAAATTAATTATTGCTTTGTTCATGGGATTCCTCCTTGATGGCAACCATCTTGAGACAGTTTGATTACCTTCATTAAATAGCATCTTGAATTCCAAATATTTCTAAATAGTGGAAAATTCTGGTTTTTGAAATTTTAAATGCTCAAATCAGGTTTCAGATGGTGATGGCGGAGGCAGTTTCAGGCCAGGAAGTTGAGACGTTTGGATCGTCGAGGATTGCGGAAAGAAAGAGAACCTTGATCGGAAGAAGATCGCCGCTTTAGCGCCATAAGCCGGTAAACGAAAACCGTCGACTGCCAGTCGTTTCTCAAGGCAATGCGTCAGCTAGCTGTGAATTTCAAGAATGGCAGGTATTCGTCTATCCGGGAATGGGTAGGCACATTTTTAGAATAGCTCTCATATGGCAACCTCAGGTAAAGATTAGGTGCATATCGATCGCATTAAACAGAAATGTGCGGTCAAAGTCAATAAAAAAACATTCTGTTCCTAAAAACGAATTTGTAAAAAAACAGAATTGGACTCATTTCGTAATGTTATATTTTCATGACCCCATATGAAAAAGTGTATTAAAGACTGTTGGCATATGTGTTTCATGAGCATTTTTGCCAATATGGCAAACTTGATCTGCGGCTATATTTGTGGCATTAATCATTCAAAAGGAGACAACCATGATACCCAATCAACGCCATTTGTTCGATTTCCCGAATGATATTTCTTATTTAAACGTTGCATACACCGCGCCTTTGTTGCGTGCCGCTGCCCAGGCAGGACGGGATGCGATTCGAGCCAAGCAAAATCCATGGCGGATAACCGGAGAAGATTTTTTCATTTCGATTGAAACTGTACGTGAATTATTTGCCCGGATTGTCGGTTGCGAATCTGACTGTGTCGCCGCCATACCCGCCGTATCATACGGCATTGCTCTGGCCGCTAAAAATTTGCCTGTAAAAGAAGGTCAGTTCATCGTGGTTTTGCAGGATCAGTTCCCCTCCAATGTTTACAGCTGGCGCAGCTTGGCATCCCAAAAACACGCACTTATGAAAACGATCGAGCGACCGGCTAATAATGACTGGACATCTAGCCTGCTGGAAAACATAGACGACAATACTGCCATTGTAGCCGTACCCAATTGCCACTGGACGGATGGTACCCTGATCAATCTTGAAAAAATTGGCGAAAAGTGCCGAACTGTCGGCGCAGCTCTTGTGGTGGATGGTATCCAATCGGTTGGAGCCATGCCATTTTCGGTTAAACGAATTCAGCCGGATTTTCTCGTGGCCGCGGCGCACAAATGGCTCCTGGGTCCTTATGGATATGGGTTTTGCTATGTAGCCCCGAAATGGCATCACGGTATTGCTCTGGAGGAGAACTGGATGAATCGGTCGGGTTCTGAAAACTTCGCTCGACTAGTAGATTACCGTGATGATTATCAGGAAGGAGCCAGAAGATATGATATGGGTGAGGGTAGCAGCTTCATTCTTTCGCCGATTGCTGCGGCTGCATTGAAACAAATACTGGGCTGGGGGGTTGTAAATATTGCCGAAACCTTGCATGCCAAAACCAATGCCATTGCCGACGGGGCAAAGGAAATTGGACTTGTGGTTGCGCCCGAACATACCCGATCGCCTCATCTGATCGGCGTTCTAAAGCCCGGTGGCTTCAGCAAAGAACTACCCGATCTGCTGGCCAAAAAGAAAGTGTTCGTCAGCGTTAGAGGCGAGTCTATTCGAATTTCTCCGCATCTCTATACCACCGACGAAGAGATTGAACGCTTATTTTCAGCGTTGAAAGAAGCAATTTGAGCATGAGGTTCTTGCTTATCTACCTTTATTATTACCCTCCGGGAAAGCCGATGCCACCCCATCTTCTGCGTTGCCAAGGGTTCGCGGTCCCGCGATTCCGCGGGACAGCTTCGCCCTTGGACGCCTTGAACCTGGGGCACCCTCGACTTTCGCTCATTCAAGGTATTCGTGTTTATCCCTCATAATTTACGGTACGACCATCACGAGACGAAGCACGGATCCACCTATCTCGGCTGGAAATCGCTGCTATACATGCCCCAACAAAACAATTGCCACCTAGCTCTTTAATTAAATCATTTAAGGCAAAAATAGCGAAATTAATAAAAATACTATTGACAAGAATTTTTAAAAATTGTAGGAAGATCGAACAAATTTATATGGTTCTATTAATTCATATACAATAAAAAATTGTATACATTAAAAATAGATCAAGACGACCTGAATAAATAAATAACATTCATTTTTTTGTGATTAGGCGAAGCTATACGCTTATTCTTAATAGCCTCTATGATAATTATAAATTCTCGGCAATTTTAACGAAAGGGGGATATTATGGCAGAAAAAGAGGTTGTCGAAACTTCAGAAGCCGAAATTGCGGTACATTGGGGAGAGGAAAACTATTACCATCCTTCCACGGAATTCATTGCCCAGGCCAATATGACCGATCCTGGGGTTTTCGAACGATTCAGTTTGGACAACTTTCCCAATTGTTTCAAGGAGTAT
>JASFJP010000493.1:0-4042 GCA_050121225.1 Desulfobacterales bacterium | reverse complement strand
GATGAGGTAAGGACCTTCTTTGAGAATTATTTGCAAAAAACCGACAAAGCTCGCGATGCTATAAAAATGTCATTGGAACGACTGGAGATTAATCTAAGGATGAGAAATAACAATCAATCATTTCTGATTAGATTCTAGCTCAAGCCGAAGCCTATCCTGGCATACTCTTTAATACTACGTTTGGCTTCGGAAACGGTATTCCCCAATTTCCAGGGCTCCATAAATCCTTCGATTACCATTTTCCACCCGTCCTCGTCTTTAAACACGGTAGCCTCTTCACAAGAAATCCCGCAGCCCTCTTCGCCTATTTCTTGCATCAGGGCATTCAATATTTCTTCACGATCACTCATGGTCGATCCCCTTTTAGGTTTGATCTCATAAATCTGTTGTCACAACGGCTATATTTTCCGTAGACACGGAGAGGATTCTGTCAACTGAACGTTGAAAATCTTACTACATAGCGGTTGTCATAAATTACGATAACCTTCTATGATTATAAAAAAAATATCTTCGCCTGTATAAACCTGGACCTAACCGAACATTTTTATGACAACCGGTATATACCACCTTGACAAGCGAACCGCATTTCTTTATAAAGTTTCAACTAAGAATGATTCCTAATTGTTAAGGTGATTCAGATAAGGGTTGCAACCCGACTTGTAATATAATTTGTACTATTGGCCACCATGAATGTTTGAAAACTCCTTAATCTATCTTTTCTGTTCTATTCCGGGAGATCCGTAATACTATGAATCGGCGTACCTTCCTTAAACTTGCCGGTGTGGGCAGTATCTCTTTTGCGTTTGGCTGCAATCCTCCCCAAAAAAATCTGTTTTCTTTGGTACAGGCCCCGGACGACATGGTGACGGGCAAGGCCACCTGGTATGCGTCGACTTGCCGTGAGTGTCCGGCGGGGTGTGGAATTCTGGCTAAAAATAGAGAGGGTCGTGTCGTTAAATTAGAGGGCAATCCGCTTCATCCGATTAACAAGGGAAAACTTTGCATGCGCGGACAGGCTGCTCTGCAGGCCATTTATAGTCCTGACAGATTGAAAACGCCCCTGTTGAGGACGGACGATGGATGGCAGCCCCTGTCTTTCTCCAAAGCCGAAGCCATTTTGAAATCCAAGGTCAATGAAGCGACGCAAAAAGGATCTGACCGAATTCGCATGTTGACCGAAACAGTCGGCGATTCTCAGATGGAGTTGTTCACGACTGTTTTAAACAACTGGAATTCTCCAGCACCGCTGGTATTTGAACCCTTTGCCTACGAATCGCTGAAAACAGCCAACGAAAAAGTTTTCGGTGTCGATGGGCTAATATCCTATCACATGGAAAATGCCGATGTGCTGGTGTCTTTCGGAGCGGATTTTTTAGAAACCTGGTTATCCCCGGTTGAATATGCATGGAAATTCAAAGCCATGCACGCCCTAAAAAATGGTGAAAAGAATGTCTTTTTTCACCTCAGCCCGTATCAATCTCTGACCGGTGCCAACGCCGACTATTGGCTGGCGTGCAAGCCCGGCAGTGAAACCACAGTTGCCCTCGGTTTAGTCAGACAGGCCCTGGATATTGGAAAGGGTAACCATCTGCCGAAGCCTTTTCTAAAATTCCTGAATAGCGTTACCGCTACTTACACGCAAGATCAGGTTCTGCAGCGCTCTGGAATTCCATTGTCTCTCTATGAATCACTGATTATCCAACTCATGGATGCGCGGAATCCATTGATCCTCGGATCCGGAACCGGCGCGGCCGATATCCGCGGGCTGCAAACCAACGTGGCGGCCAATTTACTAAATTTGATTCTTGATCCAGATCTTCGATTGCTTGATTTCACCAACCATCATCGGGTGGAAATTGCGGCCAATCGGTCTGAGATATTAAATTTTTTCTTTTCGCTTCAGGACCAAGGAAGCGATCTTCTATTGCTGAACAATGTAAATCCGGCATTCGCGATGCCGGTTGACAGCGGTGTTAAACAGGCTATTGAAAATAAAGACCTTTTTGTGGTGAGCTTCAGCAATTTTATGGACGAAACATCCGCAATGTCCGATTTAATCCTGCCGGTGAGACTGCCCCTTGAAACTTGGGACGAATACAGTGGACGACAATCTATCCTTTCCACTTTGCAACCGGCAATGGGGCGATTATCGAAGGCCTCGAATCTTGGCGATGTGTTCTTGTATGCTGGTTTTGAAAAAAATCAACCGGGAAAAAATTATAAATCTTATCTCATATCAAGGCTGGCTGATAACCACGGTATCGCTGATGAAAGGCAATGGGTGCAGGCGCTTCAAACCGGCGGAAAATTTGACGTTCGAGCGAAGTCTCCCGGTTTGAGATCAAAATTCCTGCCAGATCGGCTCACTGATATCTTGGACCAAAAGGTCGAACCAACCCAATCGGATCTGACATTCATTGCAAGCCCTTCGATTCGATTTTTTGATGGCCGGGGAGCCAATAAACCCTGGTTGTGTGAAATTCCCGATCCATTATCCCGTATCGCCTGGCAGACACCGGTTGTTCTTCACCCTGAAACGGCCAAAGCTAATGGTATCATTCAAGAAGACATCATTCAGATCCAGTCTGAATTCGGCAACCTTGAAGCACCGGCATACATTACAGAACTTGTCAATCAGGGTGCACTGGTGATGGCCATGGGGCAGGGGCATCAGGCTTACGGCAGATACGCGAAAGATATGGGGCTTAATCCTCTCCAGCTACTATCCGCCAACGTCAATCCGAAATCCGGTGGTGCCAGCTTTGCTGTAGATCACATCAAATTAAAAAAAACGGGACGTACATTGAAACTGGCGAGTACCTCAGGCAGCCGCACCCAGCACGGAAGAACCTTTGCTCTTTCGATTACACTTGCGGATTTAAAAAATGGACCACCACCTCATAAATCCGGTTTGACCATGGAAGATTTTCCGTTGACCCTGCCGTTACCCGAAGGGTACGACCCCAAGCGCGATTTTTATCCGTCTCACGATCACGAAGGTTATCGCTGGGGGATGGTCGTTGATTTGGATAAGTGCATCGGCTGCGGAGCCTGCGCCGCTGCCTGTTACGCGGAGAACAACATCGGCATTGTCGGAGTGGACCGGGTGCTCGAAGGTCGCGAAATGGGTTGGATGAGTGTTGAACGATACCATTCGGAAGATGACATGCAAAAAGTGACATTTTTGCCCATGATGTGTCAGCACTGCGACAACGCGCCCTGCGAGTCGGTTTGTCCGGTGTATGCGCCCCATCATTCAAAAGAGGGTTTAAACAACCAGATCTACAACCGCTGCATCGGAACCCGCTATTGTGTTCAAAATTGCCCTTATAAAGTGCGTCGTTTCAACTGGTTTGACTGGAAGTGGCCCGAACCCATGAACCTGCAGTTGAACCCGGATGTTACCGTGCGCAGCAAAGGTGTCATGGAAAAATGCTCATTTTGCATCCAGCGTATTAAAACAGCCCGCAGCGTCGCCAAAAATGAAAAACGTGCGATCCGGGATGGTGAAATCACTCCGGCCTGCGTGCAAACCTGCCCAACCAATGCACTCGTGTTCGGCAGCCTAATGGACAGGGAAAGCCAGGTGCGCAAACTGGTCGATGATTCACGCGCTTACCAGGCCCTCGGCTATGTAAATACCAAGCCGGCCGTAATATATTTGAAAAAAGTGGTGCATGAATTATAAGGATTGGATACTGAAACATGTCACAACTCACCTACGCCAAAATAGATCAAACTATCCTGAATACCTTAACCCCTCCCGGCAAGCACTACTGGTTAATTGTGTTCTTGCTGGTTGTCGGGGTACTTATCGGCGCGGCCAGCTGGACCTATCAAATTTTTACCGGTATTGGCGTGGGCGGCCAGAACAATCCGGTGGCTTGGGGAACGTATCTGATTAATTTTGTCTTTTGGGTTGGTATTGCCCATTCCGGCACGTTGATTTCCGCCATTCTGCATCTGTTCAGGGCCGGGTGGCGCAATCCAATTGCACGGGCAGCCGAAACCATGACGGTTTTTGCGGTGTGTATTGCCGGGC
>JASFJP010000492.1:0-4082 GCA_050121225.1 Desulfobacterales bacterium | reverse complement strand
TCTCATTGATCTAAAAGATGAGATGTCCTCACTTTTCGGAGCGGATCGAATCACGGTATATGTCGTCGACGTCAAAAAACACGAATTGGTTTCACGATTCAAATCTATGAGCGAGATCGAAGAAATTCGCGTACCCATTTCAAGAAATAGCATCGCAGGCTGGTGTGCTTTGAAGAATCAAATCATCAATGTCAACGATGCCTACGATGATAATGAGCTGGCTTCAATCGATCCTGAGTTGCGATTTGACAAGCGCTGGGACCTTAAAACCGGTTTTACGACGCACCAGGTCTTGGCGCATCCGATCGTATTTAAAAAATACCTGCTCGGTGTCATCCAGATAATGAACCGAAATTTAGCCACCTCTTTTCTGCAAATAGATGAGCAATCCCTCAAAGAAGTTGCCGACATTCTTGGAATAGCTCTGTACAATCAGAAGCGTCTGACCGAGAGATTGGCGATGGGGAAATTTGATGTTCTTATCGAAAATCATCTACTGAGTCGGCCGGAATTAGAAAAAGCAATTGTGCGTGCCAGGCGAAAGCAGCTGCCGATTGAGTCGGTTCTGATGGACGATTATAAAATCCCTAAAAAGAACATTTTGCATTCTCTCGGCCGGTTTTACAAGACAAAAACAGTATCTTTTACACCGAAGACGACCACACCGGTGAATCTTTTGGCGGGTCTGAAAGTGGCATTCATGCGTAATAACTGTTGGGTACCGTTTCGCGAAGAAAACGGAAATCTGATGATTGCCATTGACAATCCCCAGGATCTTCAACGAATCGATGAAATAAAAGCGCTATTTCCCACGAAAAAATTGACATTTCATGTGGCGTTGAAACGGGATATACTAGATCATATCCAGCATTTTTCTAATGATGAAGCTCCAAGCTCCGATATTGACGACATTATTTTTCAGATGCGCGAGGAGGCTGAGGAAGTTGAGGAAGCCGAAAGTTCCGTTTATGAAGATGACAGTGCCGTCGTCAAACTCGTCAACACGATCATCCTTGAAGCCTATAAGCGCGGGGCCTCCGACATTCACATCGAACCATTTCCAGGCAAAGATGATACTCAGATTCGATTCCGGATTGACGGTGACTGCATAGTCTATCAAACGATTCCTTTCAGCTATCGCAATGCCATCGTTTCCAGGATCAAAATAATGTCTGATCTTGATATTGCCGAACGTCGCAAACCACAGGATGGAAAAATAAAATTCAAAAATTTTGACAAACAGGACATTGAACTTCGCGTGGCTAGTCTTCCCACCCACGGGGGTCTCGAAGACGTTGTCATGCGTATCCTGGATGGCAGTGAACCGCTGCCTCTCAATAAAATCGGCTTCTCAAAAAAAAATCATGAAAATTTTCTTCGCTCAATATCCAATCCATATGGCATCATCTTCCTCTGTGGGCCCACCGGCTCTGGCAAAACCACGACGCTTCATTCAGCACTGAAACACCTCAACAAGCCCGAAACCAAAATCTGGACTGCCGAAGATCCGGTAGAAATCACCCAAAAAGGATTGCGTCAAGTACAGGTGAAACCCAAAATAGGGTATGATTTTGCTGCTGCGATGCGTTCATTTTTAAGAGCTGATCCCGATGTCATCATGGTCGGTGAAATGCGCGACAAAGAGACGATCTCCATCGGTATCCAGGCATCGCTAACCGGACACTTGGTATTATCTACCCTGCACACCAACAGTGCTCCGGAAAGCATCACGAGGTTGCTGGATATGGGGATGGATCCCTTCAATTTTTCAGATTCCATATTATGCATACTGGCACAGCGGCTTGCCCGAACCCTCTGCGCGGATTGCAAACAATCGTTTCATCCGTCTTTAGAAGAATATACATCGCTGGCACGGGAGTCTGGATATGAAGATTTTGGCAAAGTCGCAGAAATTTCTTACGCTGATGAATTGAAATTAAACCAAGCGGTTGGTTGTCAATCCTGCAACCACAAAGGATATCGCGGCCGAATGGCTTTGCACGAATTATTAGTGGGAACCGACGATATAAAAAGATTGATTCAAAATAAGGCCAAGATTGATGAAATCAGGAACCAGGCCATAACGGATGGAATGACGACATTGAAGCAAGATGGAATCGAGAAGATATTCGCCGGTTACCTGGATCTGTTGCAAGTGAGAAAAGTCTGTATCAAATAGGTTGCTATTTTTCAGGACGGACTAATTCGCCAGCGCATTCTTAAATTTATTCAGCTGATCTTTGTAATAGGAATGATTCCTTTTGGCTAACCCCAAGGCGTGCTGACTAGCGTCAACCGCATCATGATACATCCCGTTTGTAAAATAGCTCTCCGCCAAAGTATCCCAGATGTGAGGAGACTGTTCGAGGCGAATTGCCAACTTTGCCAATGCCAGAGCTCGTTGGGGATCGCGCAAACTTGCTTCTTCACACGTAGCATATAGCCATGCCAGATTATTGAGTACCTGAGCATTTTCAGGTTTCAGCGCCAACGATGTTTCATAGGCATCGCGGACACCCGCATAATTCTTACTGTTGTAATAAATATCTCCCAGCAGACTATATAGATTGGGGTTTTTAGGAGACTCTTCGAGTTCCCTGAGAATCACTTTTTCAAAGAAATGATTACTTAGCTTGTCACCAAACGACCCTAGATTCAGTTGGTACCCCACCACCCCCAATATTAACAAAATAACCAGATAAGCGCCGATGCTTTTTTTTACTTTTTGTTCATGCCGGGCAATCCAGCGTGAATCCGACTCGCATCTGTTGAGATAGTCGATTCGTTCTCTAATACTGAAATGATGCCAGTTGGGGCGATCCGCTGATTGCCCGCTGGTAGCTGCAATTTTTTCTAAGGTAGTTATTAATGGTTTGGCGCTGTCAAACAGGGCGTAGACATAGGTATCCGCCTGCCGCTCGAAATTGCGCATAAAAAATCCAAAAATAAACCGAAAATAGATCAAAAAGACGCAAATGATAACGACACTGAATATGCCGGATACGACTGTGGTTTGACTGAAGCCGGCTTTGTTAACTAACCAGTAAACGGGTTCAGCATAAAGTATGGCGAATATAATCACATCAAGAGTTACATACGAAAGAAGCATGTACCCAACGAAAAATGCCAAATAAAATAGCAGGTGCTTTTTTTTAATATGCCCGATTTCATGCGCAATCACAGCATCGATTTCCTGCGGCTCAAGCAATTGGAGCAACGATGGCGTAATCAGTATATAGCGGAATTTCTTAATAAGCCCCATGACACCTGCGGTAATCATTTTGCCACCAAATATCGGCCAATAAAGAATATCGGCATACGCAAGACCGGCTCTCTGGCACAGATCTTCAATTCGGGTTCGATAATAACCCTTTTCAACGGGTTTACAGCGCCAGAATTTTTGGATCAATGATGGACCGAAAACCGCAACGGCAACAAGGAAAAATAAAAAGTAAATAACTTCACCTTCCGTGGTGCTTAAAAATTGTTTGGGAGCTTCAAACGGCAATGCCTGGATCAGATCTGCGATTCCGGAAAGAAACAACCACGGCAGAAGAACAGGAACTGAAAAGGAAATATTGGAGATCACATAGGTGCGCTTGGAGATATCTGTACGATAAAGCTTTTGATAGGGCCCGTGGGCGAACGCCCATACAATGGATAGATAGAAAATAAATAGTATCAGAAAAAGCAGGGCCAATAGGGTGGGTATCGTTGCGAACAGTGAGAAACTGATCAAAAACGATGAGAGATTCAAGCCGTAGATGTTGATGGCGAACAATAATACCGCCATTACTGATTGACGCAGCAGGGTGGAATTGAACTGGTGGTCGATGTGAAGATACTGTCCTTTGTCAAGGCGTCGTTCAATTCTTTGGAACTGAAATCGGGTGAGATAGGCAAAAAGGATTATTAAACCCAGAAACAGGGTAAACGACTCAAAGGCATTGAAGTTAGTCTCTTCTGAGGGATGATACGTTAGATAAATGAGAAGTACAAGAATGAAGTATATAAAATTGCCAAACATCGCTGTAGTTCAATCGTTCAACAGTTAGAACTCCAAAATGCATGTTGTCCTCGAT
>JASFJP010000491.1:0-4084 GCA_050121225.1 Desulfobacterales bacterium | reverse complement strand
TCTTTGGTTGATCAATAACCTCTATGGCTTGATTCAAACGCTCTAATAATTTTTTTATGCTGCCCACTTATATATAATCGGCCCACCAGCATTGCTCGGATTGAAATCTTTGATTCACTTTCTTAATCTATACCTTGTTATTGCAAGCGCATTGTAAACAAGCCCTGGGTCGGCGTCGCTCAATAGCATTTGGATAACGATACAGCGAGTAGCCGTCTGATTAGAACCCATCGGGGACAAGGTTTGCAAGCTCTTCGATGGTCGCTTTTTGCGGATCAGGGTTAAGCAATGATCGTGTCATAGACGGTTGGGGTCACATTGTTTGCCAAAAGCATATATTTTTTTAGCATAAAAGAAACATAGCGGTTTTCATAAATTACGATAACCTTGGATGATCATATAAAAATAGTTTCACCTATTATTGATCGGGATCAATCAAAACATATTTATGACAACCGGTATACCAATTTACGCGGGTAATGAACCAATCATCTATGATTGGTTACAAAAATTTTGCTTTCAAAATGGGTTCTATTTTATTTTGCCTTTATATAAACGCAGACTATTGGTGACAACCGATACACTGCTGAACGCCATTGCCAGGGCGGCCAGAATGGGATGCAGCTGGCGCAGCATGGTCGGCAGTGATTCAAAGGGATACAAAATTCCAGCGGCGATCGGTATGAGGATGATGTTGTAGCCGAATGCCCAGAATAGGTTTTGTTTGATGGTCTTCATGGTAGTCCGGCTTAATTGGATGGCTCTGGGGATACCCTTCAAACTGCCGCTTGACAGAATCACATCAGCGGTTTCGATGGCCACGTCCGTACCGGTTCCAATGGCAAGTCCTACATCGGCCTGGGCCAGGGCGGGCGCATCGTTGATACCGTCTCCCACCATTCCGACTATTCGTTCTTTATCCTGCAGCTCTTTAATCTTGAGTGATTTTTCTTCAGGTCTGACTTCCGCCAACACATCATCGATCCGAACCTGTTCGGCAATCGATAGCGCGGTTTGATGGTTATCTCCAGTGAGCATCACCACGGCTAATTTTAGATCATGCAGGTCCTCGATAGCGGCTTTTGAGTCCGGTTTAAGGATATCGGATACGGCAATCAAACCACACAGCTCATTTTCAATGGCCACAAGCATGACTGTTTTGCCCTGGGACTGTAGCGCTGAGATATGGTCATCGGCTCTATGGATATCAATTCCCTCTTCCTGAAACCATTGCGGTTTTCCCAGAATAACCGGTTTACCGCCGATTTTAGCCTGGACACCCATGCCCCCGAACGCCTTGAACTCTTCAGGTTCAACAAGGCAAATTTCTTGCGCTTTGGCATGACGAACAATGGCTTTGCCCAGTGGATGCTCCGAGCCTTTCTCAGTCGAAGCTCCAATTTTCAATACATCCTCGGCAGCATGACATCTCGGTTCATACGGTATGATATCTACAACCGCCGGTTTCCCGCTGGTTATCGTTCCGGTTTTATCCAGCACAATGGTATCCAATTTGGTGGCCGTCTCTAACGCTTCACTGTTTTTAAACAGAATCCCGCGTTCAGCGCCTTTGCCGGTTCCGGCCATGATGGCGGTGGGGGTCGCCAGACCCAGGGCACAGGGGCAGGCAATTACCAGCACTGCCACCAAACGGATCATTGCCGGTACGAATTCTCCGGTGAGGACCCACCATAGAGCAAAGACGATAAAGGCCAGGGCAATAATCGAGGGGACAAAAATTGCGGCGACCTTATCGGCCAGGGCTTGAATCGGCGCTTTGCTTCCTTGGGCTTCCTGAACCAGACGAATGATCTGAGACAAAACGGTTTCCCTGCCAACTGCATGCGCGTCAAATTTTAAAAGACCTTCACCGTTAATCGTTCCGCCGACCACCTTATCGCCCGGATTCTTGTCCACCGGCAGGGGTTCGCCGCTGAGCATCGACTCGTCCACGGCCGACTGCCCATCAATGATGACGCCATCAACCGGAATGCGTTCGCCAGGACGCACCAAGACGACTTCCCCCACCTTCACCCGGGTGATGGGGATGTCCTTTTCGATGCCGTTATATAGTATAGTAGCGGTTTTGGGGCGTAATCCAATCAATTTGCGGATGGCACCACCGGTGCGGCCTTTGGTACGGGATTCGAGCATTTTCCCCAGCTTGATCAGGGTGATAATAACGGCCGAGGTTTCAAAGTAAACATGCCCCCCAAGCGCGGAAAGCAGAAGTACGCCAAAGGAGTAAAAATAAGCGACCGAAGATCCCATGGCCACCAGTACGTCCATATTAGCGCTCTTATTCTTTAGGCTCTTGAACCCGCCGGTGTAGTAATCCCAACCGGTATAAAATTGAACTGGTGTGGCCAAAGCCCAGAAAAACCAGTTGACCCACGACGCATGACTCCAATGGCCGATGAGACCAAAATCCCGGCCCATGCTCAACACAAAAAGCGGAAAGGCAAAGAATACACCGACAATGAATTTGCGGGTTTGATCTCGAATTTCGGCTTGTCGAACCAGCTGCTCGGCATCTTCACCTTCCGGGATTTCTTCGGGAGAAATGGCACCGTAACCAGCGGCTTCAATGGCAGCGATCATATCATCGACGGTCACAACTTCCGGTAAGTATTCTACGACGGCACGTTCGCTGGCAAAATTGACGGCGGCATGGATAACACCGGGAACCTTTTTATTCAGCATTCGTTCAATGTTGGCAGCACAATTGGCGCATGTCATTCCACTTACAGGCAATTCAATTTTAGTGGATGGCACCGTGAAGCCGATAGCATGGATCTTTTCGACCATGTCCTTCAAAGGAAGCTTCCCTGGGTCAAAGGCAACGGCAGCCTGCTCTGCAGCAAAGTTAACCTGCGCCTCGGAGACCCCGCTTAGCTTTTTTACGGTGCGTTCAATGTTCATGGCGCAATTGGCGCATGTCATTCCACTTACCGGAAATGTAACTCGTTGATTTGTCATTTGATCAATGATTATCCAAATTGAGTTTCGATACGGCATCAAGTCGCCGGATAATTGATCTCATTTAGTGTCTTTTTTATTCGATCTTCAGTAGCCGGTGCCTCCCACTCGACCTCGATGCTTTTGGTCTCCGGATCGCCTGTCACGGTCTTGACGCCATCCAGTTCTCCCAGTTCGTTTTTTATCGACATCACACAGTGACCACATGATATGTTTGGAATTGAAAATGTCTTTTTATCCATCTCGATGAACCTCCTTCGTGTTGCTGCTCATATGCAAAACAATTATGATACGTAGTTGTGTTTCGATGTATAATACATTTGCATGAAATGCCTATTCGTCAAATAATGATTTATGTCGTTCTATATTACAACCCGGACAAGCCGGAACCCAAAAAGATCAATTAAGATTCTAATTAGCTATTTCGGGTTTGGACTTGTACGGTATTGGGTTGGAATTGCGATTACTTGCGGTAACGGTTGGCAAGTATATCAAAATCAGTGGGTTTTAGAATTTGACCCAAACGTTCACCGTGTTGACTGTGTTGTTTGTAAAATCGGATGCAGTCTTTAACGATTTCGATCACCCTATGTTCAGTGTAAATACCCGGCAATTCTTTTGCAAGCTGCGGATGCCGCCCCAGCTTGCCTCCCAACTGAACACGGAACCCTTTGTTACCTTCGGCTATGGTACCGGTGGGGCAAACGTTTATACACTTTCCGCAATCCAAACACAGGGTGGCATCGATTTCAGGGCACGCCTTCTCGCTTTTAAGGGCAACTGCTTTCTCTTTGCAGGCATCCACACAGGCTTCGCAAAGAGTACAGGCTTCCTCCGCAACCTTGGGTGTGCAGGCTCCGATAATGCCGATGTCTTTTATCTGGGGCTGCGAGCAGGCATTAGGGCATTCCGCCAGGGTGATTCTGAATTCATGATGATACTTTAGATCCTCTTTTACCCGTTTTCTGAGAAAGCCGAGCAAGTCTTCGTTTCGCACCAAAGCTTCAATTTGCTCAAGCAGGACGTCACTAATAACCGTGCGGTTAGGACATCCGCTGGGGCCAAAACAGGTTTCGATCTGATACCCTCTGATTTCCGAAGCCAT
>JASFJP010000490.1:0-4086 GCA_050121225.1 Desulfobacterales bacterium | reverse complement strand
GACAATGGCAGCTGTACCGTTTCCTTGGTGAACATCACAGTCGATTATCAACACTCTTTTGATGAGATCTTCCGCCTGCAGCGTCCGTGACGCAATGACGCTGTCGTTCAACCAGCAATACCCCTGACCATGATCGCTGAAGGCATGATGGGTCCCGCCGCCGAGATTGACGGCCACCCCTTCGTCCAGGGCCGCCCGGCAGGCCGCAATGGTACCACCGGCCGAATAGCGCGCCCGCCGCACGATCTGCGGCGACCACGGCAGACCGACCCGCCGGATCTCTTTGTCTGTTAATTCACCATGTAACAGGCGGCGAATATACTCTGATTCATGAGCCCGGAGGATATCTTTATTGGATACCGGTTCGGGAACCTGCAAATCAACCGTCTGATCACCCCAGCGCTCTAAAATTCGCTTTCTCAATAAAAAATATTTGTCTTTCGGAAAGCTGTGGTTCTCCGGAAGCGGAATGGGAAACGTATCCGTATAAAAAATCTTCATTAATTAATCCGCCCGAAAAATAGCTTTCCAGGGTTTAAAAATGTTATTGGCACATTGATAAAACTTGCTATCGATACACGACGGCGGCTTAATTATTTTATGCTACGCATAATTATCCTATGCGTAAAAAAGCTGTTGGCTGGCAAGGTGATTGCTGGGGCACTGTAGGGCAAGTGACATTGAACAGCCGGACAAATCCACCACTTAACGAATCAACCCTCCAGATAGTCAACCCTTAAACTGATCAACCAAATTCCCAAGTATTTCCGGAATAAACTCCCCGGCGTTAGCGGGGTCATCATATACCTTTAGCACAAAATTGGGAGCTTCATCCGCTGAGATGCCGCGTATCATGGTCGACAGGTTGTTGGGCCAATAGTCTTCCTGATAAAGGGCAACAACCGGAATTTCCGACAATCCCATTCTGGGGCGCAGATAGGCATGGGCGATCTCGATGCCTGTGCCCAGGCTGGGAGTGGATACCTCGAATATGGCCGCATCGATATCGCCCTCGATGAATTCGATCATTTTGTTACGTATAAAAACAGTTCGTTCCAAACCTTTCGGAGGCAGGGAGCCCAACCTTTTTTCGAGCAAGTGTATCGTTGAATCGTAGTCATTGCCGGTGGTGTGTTCACTGACCACCTCACAATCGCAGCTTTTAATGGCATCTAGGATCAGCCTGTGAACAACCGCCCTCTCCTCCCGGTTATGCGCTCCCTGGATGGCCGCACCAAAGAATATTTTCATCTGAATTCATGTCTCCTTTTATGGGGTATCTTTCAACTCAATAAAAAACATCGTTTATATTTACACTGTTGCGACGCTGTCGCAAGGATTTCTTTTTAAGAATTCAGCAACTATTGACCGGTATAAATCATAAATGTAAACTAAACCCGCTCATAAAAGTCGGGAGACAAACATGGCAATTCGAACAACATAGCGGCTGTCATCTGTTGCAGGAATAGAGCGACACCCAAATAAAACTCTCCCGGTTCGAAAGCTGGATCAAACGGAACATATTTATGAAAACCGGTATAACCGTTAAAACAATCCGCTCTAAAAGCGTACTCAACAAATCAAAGATCTTTGATTACTGCCTGAATCCTTATACGGGGGCTGTCAAATCAATTGCCGATATTGCTATGAATTATGTCAGCAGACTGGGGTCAGACTCACGGCCAGATTTGCAGCCAGCGTAACAGCCAGACTAGCAGTAAGTGTGGATAAAAAAACATCAACTTTTTTTATATTTTGCTGAATTGTGTCGTAGCTAAAAATTCATCATAAAGAGGTATGTTATGAATGATAAAATTATCGAGGTGTTAGTGGGGCTTAAGTATTTCCAAGGTGTTTATGAGCGGGATATGGTGAATGCTGCGATAGAGCTAAGAGATGAAATCACTCCCCATCTGATTGCGATTTTAGAGAATTTACTTTCCAATCCGAGTAAGTATATCGAGAATCCGGATCTTTTCGATCATAACTATGCCGTCATGCTGTTAGGCCACTTCGGAGAAGCAAGGGCGCATAAGACGCTTATTGATGTGTTTAGCCTGCCGAACAGGATGTCTAATGACCTGTTTGGCGATATTGCAACTGAAGACCTGCCAATGATTCTACTGCGCACCTGCAATGGATCACTTGAGCACATAAAAGCTATGGCGTTGAACAAGAACGCGGATGATTATTGTCGTGCCTCTGCCTTGCATGCCATGGCCTATGCTACTATTACCAAAATCGCCAGCCGTGAAGAGGTGTTGGCTTTTTATGGCAGCTTGTTTAGCGGACAGGAAGCAGATAACGGTTCCGAACTATGGGGCTTATTGGCCTGCCTTGTCTATGAGCTTTACCCGAAAGAATTGATGGATACTATCTCGCGGGCCTTTGAAGATGGTTTGATTAATCCAGGAATGATCGACTATCAATCTTTTGAACGCGCACTCCGTCGCGACAAGAACTCACATCTTGAAGACCTAAGGAAGGATTTTAAGCGAAGATCCTTGGACAACATTCATGACAGCATGTCCTGGTGGGCCTGTTTCAACCCGGAGCCAGAAGAACCGCTTCCGATGGACTATCCCCCTGAAAGCCTGACGGGAATGCTCTCAAATAGATCCCAAAAACAGAAAAGAGCCAAAAAGAAGAAGAGGAAAATGGCGAAGGCATCGAAAAGGAAGAACCGTCGTTAGCATATCCCGACCTGCCCTTAAAATTTCGCTTATCTTAAAGTCAGGCTCTTTTAATGAAAAGCTGAAACGGCACATTCCGGCAACATCCTACCCAAATACCCACCTGGGGAAAAATCCAAGGACCTGCCTACGATGACCGGGAACACGAAGCCATACCAAAACTCTAACAATTCTATCGAGAGCTAATTTAATTCAATATTTGAATTTTTTAAACTATTTCAGGATCATATTTATTTTTCGAGTGTTGGATATTCTAACAAAATAAATTTTTATTGACATATCATGTTTCATATACTAACTTTAAACCAATAAGTTCAACGCTTAAGGAAGATCACTTTTGGCGTAAAAAAAGCCAACGATGCATGGGAAAAGAATTTTAAAAAGTCCGATAAATATCCTTTCAAGAAAACGCACCAATAAAATTTCCAACAAAGGGAGTGGTAATAAACTAAGGCCTGATACAGAAACAGGCAATATTGTCTTTTAAGGAAGGAGGTATGTTATGGCCGTTTCGCCGCAGGAGTTGGGACGGCGATTGCGCGAAGCACGGGAATCCGCCGGCATGACTCAAGAGCAGGTCAGCCGGAAACTGGGGCTTTCCCGCGCCAGCGTGGCTCAGATGGAGCTCGGCAACCGGCAGGTAACCAGCCTGGAGCTGGATAGACTGGCGTATCTCTACGGACGTGATATTCGCCAGTTTCTGGCCGAGACTTATGAACCGCAGGACGCACTTACCGTTTTGCTGCGGGCCAATCCCGATTTGACCCGGGACGGCAAAGTGGCCGAAGGTTTACGCCGGTGCATTGCATTGGGGCGGGAGATTTTCAACCTGGAAGCGTTGCTCTACATCGAACGGGATGCCATGGCACCGGCCGCCTATCCAACCACTGCTCTAAAATCCAAATGGGATGCCATCCAGCAAGGCGGTCGTGTGGCATTGGAGGAACGAAAACGGCTCAATCTGGGGGACTCACCGTTGCCTGATATCATGGAAATTCTAGACGGCCAGGGGATCAGAATCGCCTCCGTACCGCTGCCGAATGATGTTTCAGGCCTGACGATTCATGAGGCCGGTGTTGGAATCCTTGTTGCAGTAAATGCTGATCATGGCCCGCTTCGTCAGCGCTTCTCTTTGGCCCACGAATATGCCCATGTGTTGCTGGATCGCCAAACGTCTGGATCTATTATCAGCCGGGGAAACAACCGGTCGGAGCTTATGGAAATGCGGGCAAATTCGTTTGCCGCCGTATTTTTGATGCCGGATGAGGGGGTTCGGCGCTATGTACAGGTGCTGGGCAAGGGGAAACCCAGCCGCTCGGTGGCTGATGTGTTTGATGAAACCGATGTCATGCGGGTTCAGCGGAGGTCCAAACCTGGCACCCAGCAGATTCGA
>JASFJP010000489.1:0-4088 GCA_050121225.1 Desulfobacterales bacterium | reverse complement strand
GGCTACAGCCTTTCTGAATTCATAGAGTAGCCTCGATTTACCCACACCTGCTTCCGCCATGATTGATATTGCCTGGCCCCGGCCAGCCTTGGAGCGTTCAAAAGCATCCAGCAAAATTTCAAGTTCCCGTTCTCTTCCGACAAAGGGTGTCAAACCCCTTTCAGCACTGACGTCAAATCGGG
Organism: Desulfobacterales bacterium; assembly: GCA_050121225.1. Classification (GTDB taxonomy): domain Bacteria; phylum Desulfobacterota; class Desulfobacteria; order Desulfobacterales; family JAFDCJ01; genus JAFDCJ01. The sequence continues at coordinate 3,906 of JASFJP010000489.1, read as the reverse complement.
TTCGGCTGGTGCTGGGGGCTATCACTCGATAGGCTTTGATGGGTTCTTCTTTGCCTTTGACTGCGTATTCACCCAACGCTTCATAGCGAAAAAGCCCTTCGGTGAGTTTAAAAGTATCCCCGGAAACATAGGTGCTTCCCAGTACCGCCAAACCTTCTATGCGGGATGCCAGATTGACCGTGTCGCCGACTGCCTTGAACTCTAATCTGAGGTCATTGCCCAGGGTGCCGACAACTACCGGGCCTGTGTGTATGCCAATGCGCATTTTAATGGGAGGAATATATTCTTTCTCCTGCTTCACCTTATCACTGAATTTGGTCATCTCCCGGTGGATGGCATAAGCCGATCGAATCGCCCTTTGGGGCGCATCTTCCAGCGCAATGGGGGCACCGAAAAGTGCCATGATCCCGTCACCGGTAAACTCATTGACTGTGCCATCATAGTCGTGGACCTTGTGAATCAGAATCTCGTAGACCTGATCCATGACGGTGTAGGCTTCCTCCGGGCCGAGTCTTTCAGAAAGGGAAGTAAATCCCTCCATATCGCAGAACATCACGGTGACCTGTTTGCGTTCACCTTCGATTCGGTCTCTTTGTGACAGAATCTTTTCAGTGAGACCCCTGGGAAGATATTTTTGAATTTTGGTTAGCTTTTCATCAAAAGAGAGGTCTTTAGGGAGAGCTTCGAAGGGAATGCTTAGTTTTTGGCCACATTCACGACAGAATTTAAAACTTGGAGAATTATTAGAACTGCAGCTGTGACAGATTATTTCTATCTTATTGCCGCATTCCACACAGAACTTGGCACCTTCGGGATTCTCAAACTGACACTTCGGGCAATTCATATTCGTGCCCCCCATTTAAAGGTTAAGCAGTTTGAAAAATGTTGAAGTAGGGTTGGATGGTTAAACAGGAAGTATCTTATTTATGCTTTAATGTCAATTATGTGGGTACACAACATGCTGCGGTTGCGCTTTTGAAAAAATTCTGCGTGTGCCAAAAGTCCAACTATCAGTTTTAATGATTCTATCTAAGTTGCTATTCGTATATCACAGCTTCATCGGTGGCATCAAATCAATAGAGTAAAGCTGTTTGTGCGTTCGCATCAAACTCAAACCAACGGCTCGTCACTTCAATGTGATTTGGCCGACATCTTGCGATCAAGAACTAATTCGCAAAACTCTTGGGCCGCTTCTTCCGGATCGTGGGCTTTGAGTCTATTAATATCAGAGGAGATGTGAGGACTTTTTTTCGATCCCTTCGGGCGGAAACAGACCCTTCTTAGCTTTGTACCCCGTGCAAGAGTCCCCTTCCACTCTCTCAAAGTCCAATTCTTTGCACTTTTAGGCGACGGGTTGCCATAGTCTTTACTTTCAATCGCCATAAGATAGGCACATTGTCGATATCCGTAGCGAAGCAACCTCTCGAGTTTGTCTTTATCTTTTTGCACTTTCTTGAGCGCCCGAGAGTCGGGCAGGGCCAAGTGATCCAACCATACCATAAAACCACGTCGGGCAAGTTCGTGGGCTAAACAAAGCGGTAACCGTTTGGGATGGTCTTTCCATTTCCAACTAATAAATATGCTTTGATCCGCTCCGGCTGCGAGTTTTTCCAGCGGCAATCTTTGGCGGCGTTCACGTTTGCCGCCATTTCCTTTTGGAATGCTTAGTTTGGTAGGTCGCTGAAGACGTTTGCCATATTCTGATTTCCACAATGTGCCGTCATCGGCAAGTTTCCATGCACTACCTGACGATGATTCGAAGACCGTGTTTAAAAGAACCGGTGCGGCGTCGTTATGGCCAAAGAATCTGGATTTATCTGTTCCCTTGGCAATCCACTTGAACTCCCGAAAATGTTGCAAGAGATCTTTGCTTACTCCGAGATCCGGGCACTGTCGGCACCGCACTTTTTCCACATGCAATTTAGCAACTAATTCGGGTGATCTTCTTGGAACTGGGGAAACTATCCACAGTGCGGCCTTTGGGGGCAATGTTCTAAAAACGCGATCGTCGTTGCTGCCATACACAAAAGCCGGAGCGTGGTGCGTTAGCACCAACCGTTTCCAGTCAGTTATTCGTTTACGCTGGACGTAGGCTATTGCTTGTATACTCATAATCGTTGCGCCTCCGAGGAAGCGATCAACCGACCGTTGAATCCATTTGAACGCATGCAAGATTTCTTCAATCCGGTCAGCATATCCCTCACGGATGAGGAAAAAACTTGCTGTTTTCGTTTGCTGATTGCGGACTTCCGCAATCATGATAAGGAGGCCGAAGACGCGGCGTGCTGCGTTTTCCTGACTATTCGGAAGTGACGTTAGCAGGTTCTTTCAAACGCCGAATCGTTTCCTCTGCCTCAATTAACTGACGTTTTTGATCGGCAATCACTTTTTCCAATTCAATGACGCGGCCATATTTGGCAGAAAAATCGGTTTCAGCTTTCTTTTTCATCCCGGCGATTTCTTCATCTTTTTTCTGCAACACATCTCTCATTTCTGCGAGTTCTTTCTGGCTATTTTGTCTGCTAAACTCCAGTTCTCCGATAATATTTTGTGCAGATTTTAAATCGTTTAGATTCTTCATTGAGGATGCCTTGAAGCCGGCTATCGTATCTTGTGTCTGGGCCAGTTCCTGTTCAAGATTGGAAATCTTTTGCTCCTGCTCGCTGATTTGTTGATTGCGGGACTGCACCGCCTGATTCCATTGCAGGCTCTGTTGAAAATACACCATCACCATCAAAACGGCGATAGACAATAGCATCACCAGAAGTTCATTTATGCTGTCTTTAAAATCGCTCATCTGTCTCCTCTTTTTCAGTGTTTATCCGTGATCACCTGTATGAGGCACACAACCACACTTTTCCAATTTTACTACAATATCGTTTCGGCATTATAATGTCAATTTTTGGATTGTTACATTTGGACAGAGCACACGCAACAAATCATAAGTTTTCTAGTTCGAGATCATGCAGGTAACCCAATGAAAAAATGATAAATTTTAGAATTGGCTGTGTTTAGAATTTCACAGATGGTCGGATGGGCTGCTGTTCAAATATTTAGAGAGGGATCAGAGAATCAAAGGAAAGGCGATTCATGCCTTCCGGGAGGAAATGTATATTAAATTGATATGATACCTAATTTAAATAAAGGTTCCAAAATTTAAGCTGGTAAAAACAATAATACCAGTAAGAAGTTCACAATGCCGATGAGTATTACAGCCATACAATCCTGCATGATTTTTGTGATAAGCTCAAGTTATAGACGCATTCTTACGTATGCTCTTTCTTGCTAGCACAATCTATTGAAAATATTATTATTTCAAATGTGTATCTCAGGATTTTCGTGGTAATTCATTCCTGAGAGAAATAGCAGAAAGCAAAAGTCCAGACTCGAAAACTGGCAATGATGAAATCACAAATTTATTACACTCTTTCACGTTTATATGTTTTCCTTTATACCTTTAAAGATCACCAAAGCCCACACGAATAAAACACAAAGAAAAAGGCTTCCCACGATAATGCAACTGATGAAGAAAAAGATTTTTTCAATTCTGGATTCTGCTGTTTTAATACTTTGAGCTTCCTGATTGAATTTCCATTTTTTGATCACGTATTCCTGAAACAAAAAACTGAGCAAAGCTGGCACAATCGCAAGATATGGATTTAAAGATAGATTGAAAAGCTTATTAAATTCTTTAATTGAATCAAAAAGAATAATTGCAATTATGAACCATAGAAATGCACCTGCTATAAAGGATACCATTGGTAGTTATCCCAAATATTTTTAATATTTACATGATTATTAGGCTAAGGTTTAATGGAAAATAGAATCAAATTCAGCAAATAAAGATCAGAGGAGTTGCGAATCGGTTCAACGAATTAGATGGAATAGCAGAAAATAGTTTATGCG
>JASFJP010000488.1:0-4089 GCA_050121225.1 Desulfobacterales bacterium | reverse complement strand
CGCCCGCCTGGTAGATGGGGGACTGTCTAATGATACCGAATGAAAAAGTCAAATGGCTTGCAGATATTTTCCACTGTCCTTATATTGAAACCTACGAATGATACAGAGCTCATATTTTTTAATTTTCAATGATCCAAAAACGTTTGGGATTTAACTCAATATATTTTGAGATTTATTCGGAATTTGAATTTTATCCTGTGGGATTTGATCAGCTTCATTTTGAAAAGAAAGACCGACAAAATCAATTCGAGTTTTGTAAATTATAAATAGGACGCCACACTAGACGTGATTAAGATTGCATCAGAGACCAGCAGACCACAAAATGCAACCAATGGGAAAGCCGCGCGAGACCAGAAACCAGTGAACACTGACCAAAAGACTGAGACGAACAGCCATAAACGAGGGACGCGAACCCGTTCGCAAACGCTTGCCCTTATAAAACCCTATTTTATTGAAAATCGTTTTAAAATCCTGATCGGTTTACTTAGTCTGATCACGGTCGATATGCTCCAGTTATTCATTCCCCGGATTATCAAACGAGCAGTAGATGACCTTACTGCATTTCAGATCGATCTTTGGCGGTTGTTTATGTATGCGGTGGCTATGACAGGAATTGCTGTCTTTATCGGTGTGTTTCGCTACGTCTGGCGGCGCTGCCTTTTGGGAACATCTCGACGGATCGAGGAGGGCCTTCGCAATCAGTTCTTCGCTCACCTGCAAGGCCTTTCGGCGGCCTACTTTGATCAGGCCAAAACCGGTGATTTGATGGCCCATGCCACCAACGACATTCAGCAGATACGCATGGCAACAGGCATGGGTTTGGTGGCCATAAATGATGCGATCGTACTAGGGCTGGCGGCGATTGGATTTATGGCATATATCAATGTCAAATTGACGCTCTTTGTTCTTATTCCCATGCCGTTAATCGTTATCAGCACCCGTTTTTTCAGCAAAAAGATGCATCGTGGCTACCAGGCGGTTCAGGGCGCTTTTTCGGAACTCACGGAGGTCGTGAGAGAACGCTTTGCCGGTATACGGATTATCAAGGCCCATAATCGCCTGCGTGAGGAAACCGCCAAAGTTGAAACGACCTCCAAGATATACATTGATGAAAATATTCGGCTCGTAAAAGTCATCGGCGCGTTTTTTCCGATGATGCTTTTATTCACGAATCTGAGCCTGGCCATTGTCCTATATCTTGGGGGCCGGCAAACCATCATGCTCACCATCACTCCGGGAGATTTCGTGGCGTTCATCAGCTATCTCGGTCTGCTAACGTGGCCGATGATGGCCCTTGGATGGGTGACCAATCTAATTCAACGCGGGCGGGCATCTTTGGCCCGGGTGAATCGAATTCTGCAAACGGTTCCCGAAATCAAGAATCGCAAAGAGGCACGTGTCCTGGAGCGAATTCAGGGTCATATCGTTTTCGAAAATGTCTCGTTTCGTTACGAATCCGGTAATGGCAACGATGACGCGTCGGTTCTAGCCGGCATCGCCCTATCCGTTCAGCCGGGTGAGGTACTAGGAATCGTTGGTCCTCCCGGAAGCGGCAAGTCGACTCTTTTGAGCCTCATCCCGAGACTCTACGATATCAACAAGGGACGTATCCTGATAGACGGACACGATATTCGAGCACTGGACGTCCAATCGCTCAGATCACACATCTCCTTTATTCCCCAAGAGCCTTTTTTGTTCGCCGATACGATTCGAAAAAATATCACTCTAGATAATCCGCAAGTCACCGACAATCAGCTTGAACAAGCGATTCGCAAGGCAGGCTTACATGATACCATTCAACAATTCCCTGCGGGGTTTGATACCGTCGCCGGCGAAAAGGGTGTTATTCTATCTGGCGGACAAAAGCAGCGAATTGCGCTAGCGCGATGTTTTTTACAGAATACACCCATTCTGATCCTGGATGATCCCATCAGCCAGGTAGATTTGGAAACCGGTAGGAACATCATCAAGGCAATTCGGGATTTGGCAGCATCCAAAACAATCGTCATCGTATCACATCGACTTTCAGCAGTCAGTTATGCCAATCATATCATTACCTTGGATAGAGGGCGCATGGTTGAATCCGGCTCCCACCAAGAATTGATGCAAACCAACAATTATTATGCGAAAACATTTCGTTTGCAGGAATTTGAAGAGGACCTGAATGCATCCTGACTACGGTTACTTTGAAGAGCGCAAGCTGGGCAAACCCTATGATATAAGGCTGCTAAAAAGGCTGTATCCGTTTACGCGGCCCTACAAATCGTTGCTTTTTGGGTCGATCGGGTTGGTTTTGCTGATTACCATATTGGATCTTGCGATTCCCTATATTACAAAAATTGCCATCGATCGCTATATCGTACCGCAAATACATTCCACCGGCGGTGATCAGTCTGCAGAAGCAGAATCCAAAATCAGAATTCTCCGGGTGAATTTAACACATCCTGAAATCCAAACCGTCGTACAAAAATATCAGCATTTATTCAATGTTGAGGGGGAAACTGCTCATATTCCCTATGACGCCCTGACTCAAATTGACAAGCCCGATCTGGCCATCTTGCGCAAAAAAGATATAGCCGGTCTCGGTGTTGTTACCACCGTATTTCTGAGCCTTGTGGTCATAAGCTTTGCGTTGAATTTCATCCAGAAAATAATTATGGAGTATTCTGGTAACATGATCATGCATGACCTTCGCATGAAGCTGTTCAAACACATCCAAAATTTAGCCATGGTTTTTTTCATCCGCAACCCGGTCGGCAGATTGGTCACACGGGTAACCAATGATATCCAAAACATGCATGAACTGTTCACTTCGGTTATCTCACTTATTTTTAAAGATCTCTTTTTACTTTTTGGAATTGCCGTAGTCTTGCTGGTTTTAAATTGGAAACTGGCGCTGGTATCCTTCACTGTTTTGCCGATTGTTATCTACGCATCAATTAATTTTTCCAGACGTGCCCGGGATATATTCCGTGAACTGCGCATTAAGATTGCAGAAATCAATACTCGATTTTCAGAAACCATAAGCGGTATCCGTGTGGTCCAATTGTTCAGACAGGAATTAGCCAATTATCGCGGGTTTAAAAAACTGAACCATGAAAACTATTTGGCAGGAATGCAGCAAATTCATGTGCTGGCTGTGTTTATGCCCTTGATTGAACTGGTTGGAGTGGTGGCGGTTGCGCTGGTGATATTTTACGGCGGCGGCCTGGCCCTAAGCGAAACGCTGAGCCTGGGAGCGTTGGTGGCCTTTATTTCTTATATCCGAATGTTTTTCCGGCCCATTCGAGATCTGGCTGAGAAGTACAACATCTTGCAAAATGCGATGGCATCCGCGGAGAGAATATTTCTAATCCTGGATGACCGAAATATACTACCACAGCCTTCTGCGGTATCCGAACCCGCCTCGTCAAATTTGCAGCGATTTGCAGAAATTCGCTTTGAGAACGTTAGCTTCAACTACGTGGCGGGAGAAAATGTATTAAGGGGAATCTCCTTTCATATCAAGTCCGGGGAAACGGTTGCGATCGTTGGGCCGACCGGTGCCGGCAAAACATCGCTGATCAATCTGATCCCACGCTTATATGATCCCACCTCCGGCAGAGTCTGCATCAATGGATGTGATCTCAGGGAATTGCAGGCAGCAATGTTTCGATCTAAGATGGCGTTGGTCATGCAGGACCCGTTTTTGTTTTCAGGTACCATCCGTGAAAACATATTTCAGGACAATCAGCATATCAGCGGCGATCAGCAACAATATATTATTCAGGCATCTAATTGCACACCGCTTATCGAACGCTTGCCGAAAGGTTTAGACACCGTCCTCACAGAGGGGGGAGGCTCCATCTCAAGCGGCGAGCGTCAGCTAATCTCGATTGCCAGAGCTTTTGCCAGAAATCCTCAATTAATTATTTTTGATGAGGCCACATCCTATATAGACTCCCAAACGGAATTGCGAATCCAGCAGGCCATTGAAAGTCTCATGCGAAACAGAACATCGCTGGTTGTTGCCCATCGTCTATCAACCATTCGCAATGCCAACCGAATTCTCGTCTTAAACCGGGGCCGTATTATTGAAACCGGAAACCA
>JASFJP010000487.1:0-4106 GCA_050121225.1 Desulfobacterales bacterium | reverse complement strand
ATCGTGAAGCGGTTCAAACCTTCCTGAGCCAGCACCATCTAAACATACATTACGAAGATACCGGTGGAACCATCAGCCGAACCTTAAGCCTGGAGATCGGCAGTGGATGCAGCTCGATTAGGATATTCGGAAGAGGGGAGCTAAAGATATGATAAATATTGAAGACATTGTTGACCGCATTGCCCTGCTTGAGCCCGTCCCTCCCGTTGCAACTCAACTTTTGGTTTTGGCCGAGGATTCGGATAGTTCAATAGCAGAGATCGCCGATCTTCTTATGCACGATCCGGCCCTTACTGCAAACCTGCTCAAAATATGCAATTCCGCCTATTTGGGTATCTCCCGGAAAATAGAATCCATTCGAGAAGCGATTTCGTTTGTCGGTTTAGATCAGATCGTCGATCTTGTATTGTTGAACAGTGTATCTCAAAATTTTCAGAATAGATATGATGGTTATGGACTCGGTGAAGGAGAACTTTGGCGTCATGCGGTTTCGAGCGCACACGTTGCCAAAATATTAGCGGATCGACACGGAGCGACGCAAAATAAGCATCTCATTTTTACCGCCGCTCTGTTGAAAGACATTGGTAAACTGGTTCTCGGGCGTTATGTGGCGTTTTCATTTGAAAAAATTAACATATTGGTACATTCACAGGGATTGAGCTTCAACGAAGCCGAAAAGCAAATTATCGGCATGAATCATGAAGAACTGGGGGCAATGGTGGCCGAAAAATGGTGCTTCTCCGATAAAATGACCTATATCATTCGAAACCATCATCTATCCGACACGGCCGCACGAGATAATCTGGAAACAGCCATAGTTTACTTGGCCGACATTATTTGCATGATGATGGGAGTCTGCACCGGAGCCGACGGTTTGGCATACCGTTTCTATGGTGATGTGTTAAAACAACTGAACTTATCCGTCAACGACTTAAACGGCATTATTGCGGAGATGGGTGAACATCAATCCTCGATCGAAAATTTAGTAAATCTGATTTGACATAAAGTATTCGCAAAACATGCCGATCTAGAACACTAATTTGGGGAGGCACTTATTATGGACATTGTCATTGGTCATACCGCCCACGTTAACAAGGACGGATCAAAAGGGAATGCAGCAAAACATGACCGTAAAAAGAAGAAATTAGCTGACAGACGCAAAAACAAACGGGATCGGCGTAAAAGTGTCAGAGACGGAGTATTTGTCACATTATCTGGGAAAAACGATCGGCGGGTTAAGCGAGACAGAAGAAAAAAAATGACGTACTAACGAAACCATCCTCTGCAATTCAAGGGATATTTGCTCCCGCTTTATCTTGCGGGGTTGTTGAAAGTTAAGCGCTAGGATAGTTTCACCTCAATTGAGCGTAAATAAAATGAAGCAGTTAAATAACTCTCTGATAATAATACCAATATTCACCGAAAATAGATTCGTTATAATTCAACTACGAAAGAGATGAAGTTTGTCTATTTTAAGCTTCACTTTATTTACCCCATGGGAAAGCCGATGCCACCCCATCTTCTTTGTTGCCAAGGGTTCGCAGTAGACGATTACAGCTTCGCCTTTGGACGCCTCGAAGCTGAGGCACCCTCGACTTTCGCTCATTTAAGATTTCATTGCTTACTTTCGATGAACGATCGAACGAATTCCTCCTGTGATTGGGTTAATCCGTAGAATTTTATTCCAATTCCCTTCGGACCGCTGCGGGAAATACTGCCATTTATTTTAAATGGCTCGCTGTGATTGGGTAACTTGAAGGTCATCTCCATTTTTTGCCCAATGGTAAATAGGTCGCTAGTTTCTATGAAAGCACCCAGCGTGCTGATATCGATAATATAGCTTTTGAAAGAACGATCGTCTATGGCACACATCACCGGTATCAGGCAAATTTTACGTGGATTTTCTCGCATGAAGGATTCATCAATATCTAAATCAATGGTTCGAACCGGCTCTTCCTCATAGGGTAATTCTCCCAATTGTTCAAGCAGCCTCATTTTTTGTTCCTCGGACATCTCAATTATGAGACTGAATAACTCGGTTGTTACGTTACCCTTTATAAGTTGCTTATAGAGAATGAACTGTTTGTCCGGGGGTAAGCTATTGATCAGGTTAAAAAGGCGTCCCGTAACATGATATTTACCATATTGTGAATCGATTTCCGCCATACATGTCTACCTTTCAGAAATCCTGAAAACTAAAGTCCGGCTTGCTGAAAAAGTCTTTGTACATCCAATCTGTTTACCATATCGGTTAAAAGCTCTCCAAGGATTTTTTCGGCATCGCTTTTGCCTGCCACTTTGAGCCTCTCAGCGGTACCATCGATCTTTTGACTTGAACGAACTTTTGCGTCTTTTATCAAATGGCTCGTATAATTCATTTTAACGATCCATTTTCCCTTGGCCAGATCAAGCGTGAACTCATTGATCTCAACTTCAAGGATAGGGTCTTCTTCGTTTGCAGCTTTCGTAACCTCTAAGCCCTCATTTTTCAATCGACGTGTAAATACCTCAGATAATAATGGGAATAACTCGAAGACGCCCAGTAAATTACCGGATCCATCTGCATTCAACACAATCAAAGAGAATGTTCGGTCAAAATCTTTTAACGATTTTTTAGCATCTGGGGCTAAAAACATTTTGTCTATTCGTTTATCGCTGAATTCGAGGGCAACACTTCTTCCTTCGAGACTTGCAGTTGATGAAGGTAGTTGATATTGCACTTTTAAAAATGGTCTAGAAGAACATGCGACCGTGAAAACTAAAAAAATCAGCAGAAATGCCGCAAGCGGTCTATAAATTTTCGGTTTCATGATGCGCCTCCAGGTCCTTTTTGAGAGAGTTCCGATTATTAAAATTATGGCGAAAAGATGAATACCTGTCAAGTCAGATGGCGCTGTTAAAAATGCCTAAATCAGCGTTGACTTAGAAAGACAAACGTGAACCGCTAGTTTAAATCCATGACCTGGAATAGAGCTGCCTCCAGATCTACAATTAAAAGTTTATTGCGAAGCAGTTCATTTTTCTTCTGAATAATTTTTATTACTTCCGCAGTTTGTAACGCCGCCAGCAAGGTTACTGTATAGGGAACCGTTCCAAGGGTAGCCTCAGCCCCCCTGGCAGGCGCTTTATCCGGATCGCCATATATCATTTGCAGGCCCGGGTCTTCGGGGAAGATGGTTGTGACGTGTCCGGCGGAGCCGGCCACTGCGGCAGATACGAAAGGAGAGCCGATCTGTCGACAGGTTTTTTCAAGAATGAAACGGGTGTTGATATTATCCAGACAGTCTACCGTAACGTCTGACTTCTCCAGGAGTCGGCACCCATTATGTTGATCTAAAAATTCATAGTGAATTGTTACGCCGATAGAGGGATTTATGTCATGAATTCGTTCGATGGCGGCCTGTACTTTGGGGGTATTGATACGATCGCATATGCTTAGGAATTGCCGGTTTAAATTGCTATCTTCAAATTTGTCTCCGTCAATTAGATTCAAATGGCCGATGCCTGCACGCGCTAAAATTTCAACTACCGCACCGCCCAAACCCCCAAGGCCAACCACGCTCACCTGTGATTGGAGCAGGGCGGCCTGCTGCTCAAGCGAGAAAGACTTCATATTCCGTGCATATCGCTCGGGGACGACGTCTTGCTGCAGGGCCGCTATTTCAATTTCACGTCCGCTGAGCCCAAGGTGTTTCGATATGCTTTGAATGTTATCTACCGAAATGCTGGTATAGGGAGTGCTGTCGGGATATTTCTTGGATTTTGATTTTTTCAGGATTTCCTTGATCGGCCCGGTTGCCAACGCTATCCTCCTCCCACCGGAGGGAAAATTCCAACCCGTTCTCCCCCATCTAAGGTTGATGTAAGTTCGGCTTTAACACCGTTAACGAATATCAGCCTGGCTTTCTCTTCGGGAATATCGAGCTGCTCAAGTAAATTGCGAATGCTGATTCCTGCTTCAATGCTATAGTTGTCGGCGGACGGCGGTACAAAGCGCTGCAGGCCTGCAAATAGCTTTATTTGAATTTGCGACTTCATTTTTGGATTTAAATTCGTTGTGATGTGGTGTATGAGAATGCTTTTCTATCAGAAAAATTTAACCCTAA
>JASFJP010000486.1:0-4110 GCA_050121225.1 Desulfobacterales bacterium | reverse complement strand
GCAGCTAATTCTTAGTATTTTCAGATGATTGAGCTAAAGCAACAAGGGCTCCCGACTCAACTTCATAAAACGTTTCCAGCCGTTCTATCTGTCCGGATGTCGGGATTCTCACTCCCCTTTCCAGTTCAACTAATCGGGATGGGGGAATACCAACCTGTTTGCAAACTTCTTTCAAGCTCAGACTACATTCGGCTCGTAAGCTTTTCAACCTTGCTCCAAATTCACTCATTTTTATACTCCTTTACATGATGAAATCCTGTTTGTAGCGTCATGCAATATAGCTTATATAAAACAACCGACAGCTGATTGTAAAGGGACAAAATAAGCATGAATGATGCCCTGACAATCGAATTGCTCGAGCAAAACCCTGCTGTGCTGTCATTTAACGTTACTCGCTTTCGCTGTGCGGTACTGTAGGAGACTCTGGGAATTCGTGAGCTTGGTGCGACCCTGTCTTGTGTAATGGAAGGGGCTCCGTTTTGTGATTTTCGATATCGGCTGGAAGGCTAGATCTGTTTTTTATGCACCGTGTATTCAGCGCGCATGCTCCAAGGCCTGATCCAAATCGGCGATCAGATCTTCAGTATCTTCGATGCCCACGGAATATCGAACCAGGCTTTCCGGAATTCCCATGGCCCTGCGTTCTTCTTCGGTACATTCCACGTGGCTGGTGGTTGCCGGAGGACCGACAATTGTCTCAACTGCACCAAGATTGGCAGCCCGGTGAGCGTATTTTAATCGCGGCAAAACGTTGCGGACAGCATCGAAGTCTCCCCTGATTATAAAGCTGAGGACCCCGCCAAACGCCGTCATCTGATGTCTGGCGATGCGGTGTTGCGGGTGGGATTCAAGGCCGGGATAATAAACCCGGTCAATGGCTGGATGTTTTTCCAAATGCCGGGCTATCAGCAGTGCACTTTCGCTTTGGTGCCGGATTCTTAGATGCAGGGTTTTCATTCCTCGCAACAAAAGATAGGCTGCCATGGGATCCAGTGCGGCCCCAGTGATCTCGCGATGGTGATAAATTTTATCAATTATATCCGAACGGCCGCAGACGACACCGCCAAGTGCGTCGGCATGACCCCCGAGAAACTTGGTCGCACTGTGCAGGACCAGATCCGCTCCTAGGTCCAGGGGTTTTTGGAGAATTGGTGTCGCAAAGGTGTTGTCTACGACAACTAACGCGCCAATATCATGGGCAATTGATGTCAGGTAAGCGATGTCGACAATTTTGAGTGTCGGATTGGTGGGACTTTCCAGGTAAAGAAGCTTGCATCCTGCAGCCACAGATTTTTCAATCGCGCTCTGGTCTGTGGTGTCACATAAATCCACCCGTATTTTAAAGCGCGGCAGAAATTCGATAAACAGTTTATTGGTGCCGCCGTAGCTGTCTTTAATTGAAACAATTCGATCGCCTGGAGACAACAATGTAAATAAGGCGTTACTAATGGCCGCCATTCCGCTTGCGAAACTGGTGGCTTTCTCGGCTCCCTCCAGTAAACAAATTTTTTCTTCAAATGCCTGCACCGTGGGATTGGTGTTGCGACCATAGATATGACCGGATTTTTGTCCCTTACCCACGCTGAGCCAGTCATCCATGTTGCTATAGCCAAAGGACACACTATGCACTATCGGAACCTGAGTGGCGCCTTCCCAGAAAGGCGCATTCTCACCCGCCCAGACCGCTAGAGTGCCTAATTTGGGATTATTGGATTTCATGCTTTTCTCTTTTTGCTTGGTGCAATATTAATCTGCAAACAGCGATAACCTCTGCCCGTCTTTTAAATTCACCAATCCCTCTTCACAGATCCGCAGATAAGGGATTGCAGCGCCGGTTAGGGTTATCAACGTCAATAATGGATCGGAAAACGCAACCCCTAATTTTGATGCGGCGCTTTTAATTTCCTCTAACTTCTGCGCAATCACGTTGATCGGCAAATCCGACATTATCCCGAAGATAGGCAGCGCCAGTTCCACGAGGATCTGCTGGTTCTCGCAAACCACCGCTCCTCCCTGAAGCATGTGAATACGATTGACGGCGTATGCCATATCCTCGTCGTTGGCTCCCACAACGATAATATCAGATGTGTCCCAAGCAGCGCTGCATGCTAGAGCCCCTGATGTCAGGCCAAAGCCCCTGATCAAACCGACATACATTCTCCCCGAAAGATTCGCTCGATCGACGGCAGCTACTTTAACCATATTTTGATCGACAGCGGGTTTGATTTGCCCGTCTACTATCGAGCAGTCGGTAAGAAATTCGGCGGTCACCAAATCGGTTACCATATCGATTACCCGTATTCTTGCCGTGTCGGTATTTGGATTTGCTTCAATAATAAAATCGGATGCCTCCAACTCCCGAATCAGCTTAACACTGTTCAAACTTTCTTCTGAAAACACGTGCTCACGTGGAGACGTCAGAAGGTTTCCTTCCTGAGCTACTTTTTTTCCATTAGAAATAACCAGTTGAGCATCGATGGTGTTCACATCCGGTATCATCACCAGATCGGCATACCGTCCGGGAGCGATGCCTCCGATCACGCTATCGATTGAAAAATGTGTGGCCACATTTAAGGTAGCCATTTGAATCGCCGCGACAGGATCGAATCCACAGTCGATCGCTTTTTGAACGACATGATCCATGTACCCTTTTTCCATCAGGTACTGGGGCTCTGCACCGTCAGTGACCAGTATTAGATGACGATAATCGATCCCCCGGTCCTTTATATTGGCGATGTTTTCAAGATCGCTGCGAACGCTGCCTTCCCGGATCATGATGTGAAGTCCCAATCGCAGCCTTTCCAACACCTGTTCGGCATTAATCGGTTCGTGACACGATGAAATCCCTGCGGCAACGTAGGCGGCCAGTTTTTTGTCCCTGGCTCCAGCCGAATGACCTTCCAATGATTTTCCGGCCAACAGCGTTTGTTCGTAAAGCGGCAGAGTAAGTCCGGGTTCTTGGAGCACCGCCTGCCAATAAGACTCTCCCAAACCAATCACATCATCCCGGGTCAACAATTTCTGAAGAGTTTCAGGCGGCATTCCCCGGGCGGATTCGCTAATGG
Organism: Desulfobacterales bacterium; assembly: GCA_050121225.1. Classification (GTDB taxonomy): domain Bacteria; phylum Desulfobacterota; class Desulfobacteria; order Desulfobacterales; family JAFDCJ01; genus JAFDCJ01. Next base: position 1,045 of record JASFJP010000486.1, on the reverse strand, counting down.
ACACCATGGGTGGTGCCGTTGCCAGCATCTTGATCGGCTGATCCTTCAATGATTCTAAAAAATCAACCACACCGGCATAACCGCTGACCGGATATAGCTCGATGGTTTCAGTGACGACTGTCGTGGTTCCACCGGGAATGACATGTTTGAGAAACTCACGTGTTGTGTAAAGCCAGGCGATATGAGTGTGACCATCGATCAAACCCGGAATAACGGTGTAACCGCCGGCATCAATAACCTCTGTATCCGGCCCGATGGCATCCGTGAGGTTCTTGCCAACATAGGCAATCCAAGGCCCTTTTATGCCGATGCTCTGGTTTTCAATAATTTCTCCGGTATAAACGTTTACGATATCAGCATTTACAATTGCTAAATCTGCTTTTTCCTCTCCGAGAGCGACCTGCATTAGTTGCTCTGTTTCAGATACGCTTTTAGGTTTCAAGTATCCTGATGCATACATTCCGCAATGACCTCTTATCTATAAATACAAGAAATGCTATATACACCAATTTTAGCGCCAACGCAAAAGCATGGTGTTTTTTTTACTTGAAATTTTGCGTTTAGAGCAAACAAATGATAGAGTCGACTTCAAGGGGAAACGAGATGAACATCGCCAAAAATTTAGAAGATGCTGCCCTTCATTTCCAGAACCGGAGTGCCGTGTTGGAAAATGAACGCGACCTCAATTATACGAAACTTAATCACGATGCCTCCTGTATTGCATCCGCGCTAGTCGCAACCGGCCTTAAGCCGGGAGACTATGTGGCGCTCTGTGCGCCCAACTCATATGCGTGGCTGGTGGTTTATTTCGGTGTTCTCAAGGCCGGTGCTGTTGCCGTGACCTTTTCCCATTTATTAACCAAGACCGAACTGCTACAAATCCTGTCCGACTGTCAGCCAAAAGTGTTGTTCACTGATGATAAGAAGCTGGAAGAACTGGATGATTTAAAAAATCTGCCTTTTATCGAATTGGTTGTATGTGATCATGGAAATATTTCTTTTGATCGACTTCTTGAAAAAGGAAGCCCCGATTTTATCGCTGTCG
>JASFJP010000485.1:0-4114 GCA_050121225.1 Desulfobacterales bacterium | reverse complement strand
GTTGTAACATGCTAATTTCAATAATTTTATTCTCAATTGTTTGGACTAGCATCTTTCATCCATTGGGTGAAACATGGAATTTGACTTGATTGACGCGTAATATAATTGTTGGAGACCAGTTAGAGCTCTTTAACCGTGAACCGTGAACGCTGAACCGCTCAACCTGGGTTTAAATATCATAACTTTACCCTAAACTTGCATATTCTCAAATCATCACAACCCAACGTCACACGTTTAGTGAATGCAAAGATTGCCTGAGAATAGAGAAGAAATAAGGTGTAGTATATGGGAAAGTTAATCTTAAGGATACGACTCGTTAGCCTTTTCGTCATATTAATTGTTATCAATTTAACAATCTTTAATGCTTGCCGGAAGGATTCAATAAGTAAAAACCCGCCTAAAGCGATTAACGGTGTTCTCGATCTGAATAATTGGGATCTAAAAAAAGATGGTCCGATTGATCTCAGTGGTGAATGGGAATTCTACTGGAAAAAACACCTGATCCCTGAACAATTTACAAAACCCAATCCACCAGAGAAAACAGGTCTCATGAGAGTGCCGGGGTGTTGGAATGGCTATTTATTAGAGGGCAAATCGCTTTCTGGAGATGGTTACGCCACCTATCGCTTAAAAGTCCTGATGAATGCTCAAAAAGGCAGCTTTGCTCTCAATCGGCTGGATATAGGTACCGCGTATACTGTTTATGTTAACGGAGAAAAGATAAGTTTTGCAGGAGTTGCTGGAAAAACTTTTGAAACAACAGTTCCTAACTTTTCTCGAGAAGTATCGGATTTTATATCTGAAACAAATATAGTCGAAATCATATTACAGGTATCTAATTTCCACCATCGACTGGGAGGACCATGGGAAGCCATTCGATTGGGCCGAGAAAATGAGATACGAAAAATCAGAGAAAGAAGCCTTGTTTTTGATCTGTTTTTATGCGGCAGTATCTTAATTATAGGTCTCTACCACCTGTGTCTTTTTTTTCTTAGAAAAAACGACCGATCGCCGCTTTATTTTAGCATTTTCTGTTTCTTGATTGCTTTAAGACTTCTCGCCACTGGTGAAAGGTATTTCATACATCTTTTTCCGAGTATAGACTGGGAGCTTGTGGTTAAAATTGAATATCTCGCTTTTTATCTGGCAGTTCCCTTTTTTGCCATGTTTGTTAATTCTCTTTTTTATCGCGAATCTTCGAAATGGTTACTCAGGATAATCCAATTTTTGGGAATCATATTTTCATGTATTGTCCTGTTGACACCGGCTAAAATCTATTCACACACTGTGCAGTCATATCAGATCATCACTGTTATGAGCTGTATTTATGGAATTTATGTCCTGATTTTTGCTTTAGTCCGTAAAAGGGAGGGGGCGTTTCTTTTTTCGCTTGGTTTTATTACGCTATTTCTTACAGTTGTAAATGATATCTTGTATAGCAGAATGATAACTCAAATTGGTTATTTTGCTCCTTTAGGACTTTTTATATTCATTTTTTTTCAGGCTTTTTTTCTTTCCCGTCGCTTCTCAATGGCATTTAATACAATTGAAAAGCAAACTCTGGCATTGAAAGAAACAAATAAAGCTTACAGACAAGAAATCAACGAGCGCGAGCGGACGGAGAGCGCTTTGCAGGAAGCCTACAGTATCATCAACAGAAGCCCGGCAGTTGCATTTCTTTGGAAAAACTTAGAGGGATGGCCGGTTGAATTTGTATCTGACAATGTAAGGGAGTTGTTTGGTTATACTGCAGAAGAATTTACCTCAGGCCAGATATCCTACGCAAAGACTGTCCATCCTGATGACCTGGAAAGGGTAGTGCAAGAGGTGACAACCTTCAGCAATGACAATGATAGAACGGTTTTTGTTCACGAACCCTATCGAATTATTTCAAAAGATGGAACAGTGAGATGGGTTGATGATAGAACATACATTAGAAGGGACACTAAAGGCAATATTACCCATTACGAGGGCATAGTTGTCGATATTACAGATAGCATGCAGGCGGCTGAGGCATTACGTGAGCACAAAGAAAAGCTCGCAAGATCTAAAAAGATGGAATCCCTCGGGCTTTTGGCAGGTGGTGTGGCCCATGATTTGAACAACGTCCTATCAGGGATTGTCAGCTATCCAGATCTACTCTTACTAAAATTGCCTGAGGACAGCCCATTTAGAGAATCTATTGAGACGATAAAGAAGTCAGGTCGCAGGGCGGTCGCTATTGTTCAGGATTTGTTAACCGTCGCAAGAGGAGTGGCGACCATCAAAGAACCTCTGAACTTAAATGATCTCATCGGTGACTATCTGCATTCTCCTGAGTTTAAAAAGCTCAAACAATTTCATCCCACGGTTACGGTCGAGACCAACCTTGATGCAGACTTGCTAAACATAAGCGGTTCTCAGGTTCATATCAGAAAAGTGGTGATGAACCTGGTATCAAATGCTTCGGAAGCGATCAAGAATAGCGGTAATATCACCATATCGTCCGCGAATCATTATGTAGATAAACCTCTGAGGCTGTATGATGACATAAAAGTAGGAGAATATGCTGTTCTGGCGGTATCAGACGATGGCTCGGGGATATCATCAGATGACCTTGAGAGGATATTTGAGCCATTCTATACAAAGAAGGTCATGGGCAGAAGTGGCACCGGGTTGGGGCTGGCGGTCGTATGGAATGTGGTACAAGACCACAAAGGCTACATAGATGTAACGAGTAACGACATTGGCACAACGTTTGAGTTGTTTTTTCCAATTACAAGAGAAGAAATATCACGGAAGCATCTGAGCATACCCTTTAAAGATTTGAAAGGAGACGGGGAGAAGATACTGGTTATTGATGATGTGAAAAACCAAAGAGATATTTCCTGTAAAATGTTGGAAACCTTCGGTTATAAAACTAAGGCCGTTTGCAGTGGTGAGGAAGCGGTTGAATATTTGAAAGAAAATACTGTAGATTTAATATTGCTTGATATGATTATGGACCCGGGCATAAATGGTCTTGAAACCTACGAGAGGATAATAAAAATTCACCCGAAACAAAAGGCCATCATCGTCAGTGGATTCGCTGAAACAGATGATGTGAAGGAAACCCAAAAATTAGGTGCAGGTGAATTTATTAAAAAACCGCTAACACTGGAAAGGATAGGGTTGGCGGTTAAAGAGGAAATAGAGAAATAGAAATCAAATTAATCGACTAATTTTTTCTTTCAGATAGATGTGAGATTTCGGGAGTGTTAAAATGGTTTAACGTTTTCCCGCAAGCATCGGCCAACCTTTTAATCTCAGACAGCGATTGCTCGGAATGATCTAATTTGTCTATTCTTTTTTGTAGCAGATGGTTATATTGCTTTAAGTCATTAAAATGCAACGATAGGACATCTATCATCTCGTTTATTTGATCGGCTTCACATTTGAGAAAGTCGTGACGACGTAAAGAAATTTTGCAGTCAAGGTTTCCGTGTGTAATTTTGTGAAACGTCCTATTAAAGTTTACCAATGGTCCGCAAAAACGATGCGTTATAAGGACGTTATAGATGAACCCGGCCACAACTATTGCGATAAAGGCCACCATTAATTGCTCGCTAATAACAATAAAGAATTTGGCGGAAAAATGTTGGGCCGATACATTATCCGAATTTTGGAATCCGTTATACAAAGGTACGAGAGTTGTAGCTACAACCGCGCCAATAACAAAAAATAAGAAGATTAAGTTATAAATCGCTATGCGAAGCTGAATATCATTGCGAATTAAAAAATTTCGCCATTTGCGTCTATTTGTATTTTTATGCATGCTTAAAGGTCCATTTTTTTGAATTGATATTAACCATAGATAATTAGAGCTTTTGCTTTGCGATACTATCCCTTAAATTTGATCCTACAAAATTTTTATGTGCTCCGATATTTTCCCCCATGCCCCCTGGCGCTGCAAAGAACAAATCTAAATGCTCTTGTTATTCAAGACGCACTTGTGGTTGACTGTGTCGTGCTTGCCTAAGCCGCTTTTTCGTGATCATTTTTGGTAACTTCAAGCAGCGCCTTCACCATCACTGGATCAAACTGCTTGCCCGCCTCCTTTTGCATTATTTCAAGGATCTGTCCAATCACCAGTTTT
>JASFJP010000484.1:0-4117 GCA_050121225.1 Desulfobacterales bacterium | reverse complement strand
GGTTTAAAGGGTCGATTGGATCCCGAAATGCTGTCGGTCTTCGAGGTGGGAGTGCGATACCAGATATATCATGCTTTCGCGCTGATCGCAGCAGCTTGGTCGCAGACTAAATAGCCCTGTAGGCTTGTAACGATTGGCGGGTGGCTGTTTGTTGTTGGCACAGTCCTTTATGCTAGATTCAAATATGGTCTGAATTTTGCACAACCTAAGGCTGAGATATTGAAAAATATTTGTGATGAATGAGGGATTTAAAGGGCGCAAAAAAACACTCTCTTTTTGGGCAACGCCCACTGCGATAGAAAATTCGTTAAAATTGAGAATCTTACAGAACCAGACAGACCAGATTATTGAATGGTTTCGATAATCTGAGTAGATGTTGTAAAAACCACAACTTATGAAACCGCCAAAGATATGACGCTAAATTCGCTGAAGGTAGATGACTATCAATGAATGATATCACAATACAAAACAATACCGAATCACAGCTGGAAACCACCTCTCCCGACAAACAGACACAACAAACCGAATCGGCTTCTTTCGGTAAAATCCTAACGAATTACCTTGATCAAGTCAGTCAGCTCCAGCAGGAATCAAATGAAAGCATACAGGGTCTGGTGAGCGGAAAGCACGCCAATATTCACCAGACCATGATTGCAACGGAGAAATCCAGCGTGGCTTTCGAGTTGTTGATGCAGGTTCGTAATAAAGCTATTGATGCGTATGAAAAGATTATGCGAATGCAGGCCTGAAGGGGATAATACAAGATAGAATTTTCTTGAACGTTGCTGAACGCGGAGCGGGAAAAGATAACCTCGACGGGCGAGGAGATCAGTTCGAGATAGGCCACAGTGACAGTACTGTTGGTCTTTTTTTGTGCTCATTTTTGATTAGTTATTGAGATTATAAATACCGGGATCGTTTGGTCAGCGCAGAAGATAAAAGGTAATGGTCGATTTCAATCTGACGGTGATTGGCTTTTTCGACGAAAGGAGGATCTAAAAACATGCCGGTTAGGCATGGTGTGTCATCAATTAGACACAGCGCAAGGCTTCTGATGAAATCTGAGCGTGCACACCACACATACAATTGAATCCTAAGGGTGACAGCCTTTCGGGGACATCAAATTGTCCATAGCGCCTTTTTAAAGATTAATCTGCAGGATATAGAGCTCAAACAAACCCACTAAATACTACAGATAATGGCTATGACAGACAGAATATCAATCATTTGATTGGGCCGGTATTTTAGCACCACAGAATTTGCATTTCACCGGTTTGCTTTTTTGGTCTAAAGAAACGTTGTTCACCTTTTTACATGTCGGGCATGTTCGTTTATGTTTAAGAAAATTTCGGAGAATTGCCGAGATAAAAAATGGGTTCAAATTTTTAACTCCTCATAAACGCATCGTCAGAAAACTTAATTTTGTGGGATTCCCAAATATTTATGATATCTCCCTACCTGATGCTGGGTGATCAAGCCTCGCCTCAAAAAACGACTCCTCATCCACAGGCTCATGTCTTTCAAAAAGGCTAAGCTCCAGAACCTTTAATTCTCCCAAAGGCGTAAAAAAAAGCGCACTCCCGTCTTCCATATCTTCGATATGTATAAAATACTTGCCGGAAGCTTTGTTTTTAAGAATATCCATTGTTAGACCTCTATCTATTCATACTTTCGAAGCCTTAGTATTATATCAACCTCTTGCAATGATAATGCTTGTTCGTTTAGTATTCTATATGGTGATGCCAACATTCTGGCAATTCTCATCAAACCAGACATTTTTTTATCGGACTCAATCTGCTCAGAATGCCTGATAGATGAACAGTGGTCTTTTAGCTGATCGATTCGCGTTTTTTCCACCTTTTGACATTTCTGTGATAAGCGCACGTCCGATAAGATGTGCTGCAACGGGAGCGGTCAACAAAAATAAGTAATGGCCGCCTAAGCCCGCAGGGTAATTCCCAATTCAGTGTAGAAAAAGGCAACAAAGATCAGGACCAGTCGGGCACCGCGCCAATTGGTCCTATTGGTATGCATCCGGAATACCGTGTCTGGCTGCTATCTGAAAGTGATTGGCTTTACGAAACCTTAATTCTTACAGTATTGTTGCACCATCGGTCTGTTCTTCCCCAATGACCCATTCTAACTCGATCTCAAACGATTTCTTCAGCTTTTTTTTCCCCTGTTCTTCTTCGATTTTCAACTCCAAAACCATGTTTTTAGGAAATTCCAATATAATCTCTTCAGAGCCCTGTTTCAGAATCATGGTTCCATCATCAATTTTATCAGCGATCTGACGCAGGGTTTTAGCAACATCTATTGAAGCTTTCTTTTCTTCACTTTTAAACAAAACCGTTTCTTTTCCCATGCTTATTTCCCCTCCTGATTTTCAAATACTGAATTACTTTGAGATACAATTAACTATTGTATTGAATTCCACAATTTTTCAAAACCATCTATATTTAAGACAAATTCCAGAGCTGCTTTTATATTACACTCCGCAGGCTTTAATAGTTTGAGAAAGTTTTTCAAAAACATCGGTCAATCTCAGCACACCTACTATTTTTTTCTGATCGTTCACGACAATGAGAGAATGATGGCTACCCATTACCAGCTGGTGGAGCACCTCACCTATGCTTGTATTTTCCTCAACGAATTCGCCCTGGCTTGGGGAATACAAAAAATCTTTTACCTTGATGCTCATTGCTTTTTTACAAATATCGTTCAAGGATCCCCGCCACAGGTTGAACTCATTCATCATCGACTTAAGAAACTTTAGACTGAACCCGCTGCGAGGTATTGCACCGGTGTTTCCGATTTCTCGGTATTTTGGTTCAAGGGCTCTTAGAACATCCATTTGGCTTATTTTACCCAAAATTTCATTATTTTCACCTAACACCAGGATCGCCCGATGTCGATAAGGCGAGCGCCTGAACTCCTTCTGGGATTTTTCCAATTCTATCACTGCCTGATATAATGTTGCATTTTTATTGACGACGGCATATTCTGAAAGTGGAACCATCAATTCCTTTACCATTGTATCTTTCACTACAACCTCTTGTTTGAATTAAGCTGTTATTTCTGAAATATATCATTCGCGATTTTTTTCAGATGTTCAATACTGTCTTCACGCTTTTCAATAAAAAAGGTATGTCTGGAATCAGCTGGATAGGGATCGTCATCGGATTGCAAACTGTGGATGACAACCGGCAAACTGGGGATTCGGTTTTGAAGCTGTTTAATTAAAGCGTCTTGATCCCCATCAAAAAAGTCCGGATCTATTATAATAAGATCAATGGGTTCCGTGTGATATGCCCTTTTCAAAGCCTTGGTCGCACTTTCAGCTAACCGAACCCTAAAGCCTTCCAATGTCAGCTCACGTTTCAGAAACTTTCGCACATGAGGATTTCGATCGGCAACAAGTATTGTAAACTCCTGTTTCATCAGAATTCCTCTTAAGCGTTATGCTCCTTTTACAAGAGCAAAGGATATGCCAAAAAAAGGCACATATAACATGCTTGTTAACTTATCGAAAAAATTGGACAATTTTCTGCTCAAAAGACATTATGGCACGTGGCCACCTGAATGGGTGTCGATTTTCTTTACTAGGTGTAAAAAACACCATTGGGTTCTGACATTATCGCATCTTTCCAGTCATATCATCATTTTGCATATGGATGGGGCAGGGGATATTGAAAGCAAGACCAAGATCGGGCATGTGCCAGACGAAACCTGGATTCATTCCGTTCTAACAGAGGTTTCCAGTTTCAAGCCGTATTTATCAATCTTGGAGTGTAAGGTTGGGCGAGAAAGTCCTAATAATTGAGCTGCTCGGGTGCGGTTGCCGTCCGTGAGGTTCAGGGCTTCACTGATAATGATGCTGCCGAAATGGTTCATGATGGCATCAAACCTGTTTTTATGTTCTTCCGTAGTCATCATATACCTTACCCACTGCCGGATGGTTTGATTCGTGCCATCTGGTTCGGGTCCTCGGACAACGCTTTCACCCCTTAATGCCTGACTGATGTCTTCGGTGCTAATCGGAGCGCCCCGATTGAAGATCAGGGCTTTTTGGAGGATATTGGCCAATTCTCGTACATTGCCGGGCCAATGGTGTTGG
>JASFJP010000483.1:0-4135 GCA_050121225.1 Desulfobacterales bacterium | reverse complement strand
GTCGTAAAGATATGGGGTATGGTGAAACTTTTATAAAAATTTCCTAGTCCGTTTTGAAACGGATGCAATGAGCCAGGCAGACATTATCCGCGCAGGCCGGAACGAGCCCCTCATCCACCCGATGGTGACAAAGATTACATTTTTGGGCGATACCTTTATCATCGTCAAATACGATGGCATCGTAAGGGCATTCTTCGATGCACGCCTGACACCCCGAGCACAGATCGTAGTCCATGATGACAATGCCGTCCTGCCTCTTACCAATAGCGTCCTCGGGACATGCTTCCGCACAAGGGGGTTCATCGCAGTGCCGGCACAGGTTGACGGCAAAGCTGAACTCCAGTTTATCATCACTCACCCGAGGCCCATTTTCCTGAACTGAAATTAATTTGATGCCGTCCGCAGCCCTGTTTTCCTGTTTGCAGGCGACTTCACACGTTTTACATCCCCAGCATAGGCGCTCATCAATGCTGATTTTATACATAACCATCTTATAATCCTTGATTTTAGTTCATTTTTTCACTCGTTAATATTTCATCTCAGTCCTCGGAGTTGTCACTTCTCTGCGGGTATATCCTGCACAGAAGAGTTCTGACACTCGTGGCCCCCATCGCTGGATCGCAGGTTTCATAGGCATTATCGGTTAAAATATTGATATTGGATTCGTGCCAGCCGTGGCTGGGATCCTTTTTTTCCGGAAACCACCAGGCATGCTGGGCGCTTACAATGTTCGGGTGGATGCCGCTGTGGATCCGGGCGCGCTGTCTGACCTTTCCCCGGGCAGACTCGATGACAACCCACTGCCCGTCTTTTATGCCTTCTTTTTTGGCGGTCTCGGGATGAATCTCCACAATTGGATCTCTGTGAAGTTCTCTCAACCAGGGGACTTGACGATTTTCGGTGTGAAAAAATCCGGGGGAACGTGCACCGGTAATCAGGATATCGGGGTACCTTTTGTATAGTTGCGGTGTGCTGTATGGGCTTTCAGGAGGTTCTCTATACTGGGGCAGAGGATCGTAACCCCAGTTCTCGAGCAATGTTGAATAAAGCTCAAATTTTTTGGTCGGGGTTGAAAATCCCCTATCTTTATATTTGCGGTAGGTGACGTCCCCTCGGATGTAAGCCTTCTTTTTAAAGTCCTGAAATGTAATCCCCATCGGTTCCAGGATGTAGTCCAGTCCGCCTTCAAACGAATTCCACCAGTGCTCCCCCTGACCAACCCGGTGCGCGAGATCATTGAGCATCTCATGGTCAGAGCGACACTCCCCGATCTGGACGACCTTGCGCCTGGGTAAAAGGTAGCCATGCCGTTTCCAGAAATCTCCAATGTAATCCATTTCAAGCCAGGTCGCCGCCGGTAAAACAATGTCTGCGAGCTCGGCTGTCGGCGTTAAAAAAAAGTCGGCGACCGCCATAAATTCCACCTTTTCAAGGGCCCTGTAGACCTCCTTTGCATTGGCCCTGGTCATAACCGGATTGGAACTGATTAAAAACAGCATCTTAACCGGATAAGGTTCTTCTTCAAGGATCGCATCCCATACGCATTTGGGGTTGATGATCGCGAAATTTCCGGCCAGGCGAAAGCGATTTCCCCCTAAACGTTTGGCAGCCTGATCGTAAGGCAGCATTCTATGAGCTCCGAATTGTCCCACATTTCTAATTTTTGCGGTGCTGAACAGCACCTGGCCGCCGGGCACATCGATATTTCCGGTAATACCCATCAGGGCCATTAGGGCCCGGTTGTTATCCGCACAGTTTATCTGTTGCTCAATGGCGACACCCCATTGGATAGCGGCCGGCTTTGTGGTGGCAAAAAGTCTTGCGGCGTCGACGATCTTGTTTTGTGGCACCCAGGTGATTTTTTCGACTTTCTCCAGCGGATAGTCATTGACGCGTTCAACAAATGCTTCCCAGCCGTATACATGTTGGGCCACAAATTCCGGATCATAAAGTTTTTCATTGACAATCACATTGAGCATACCAAGGGCTAACGCCGCATCGGTTCCGGGTCTGAGCTGCAGCCAAATATCTGCTCGTGCAGCGATGCGCGTAAATCGAGGATCAACCGCAATCAGCTTTGCTCCGGCATTCAGGCTGACGGAGAAAGGCTCTCCCTTGTAACAGTCCGGGTTAGAGATTACCAGATTATTGCCCCACACCATAATGCACTTGGGATGGTTTTCATAATCGACAATCGGATTTGATCCGCAGGTAATGATGCTTGTGGCAATTCGCGGGCCGTAGCAGAAGTGACCGGCCGTCAGCACATTGGGTGTTCCCAGTAGATTGGCAAAACGATAAATCACCGCTTCGTTCTCGCGGCCGGTACCATAACCCATGACGATGGATTCTGCTCCGAAATGGGCTTTATAGTCCAGAATTCGTTCGGCTATGGTATCCAAGGCGACATCCCAGGAAATCCGTTCCCATTTGCCGCTGCCTTTAGGACCGATTCGCCGCACTGGATAGGTCAGTCGATCGGGGTGATAGACCAACTGGGTTGAGGCAATCCCTTTGCTGCACAGGGTGCCGTGATTGATGGGGCAGTCCGGATCACCGGCAATTTTGGCTACTTTGCCGCCTTTGGTGTAAACCAAAACGCCGCAACCGCCGTGGCACATCCGGCAATGGCTTTTGACCACGGCGTCATAGCCATAGACCTCCATTTCGCGTTCAACGTTGGCGTATTTGAATTTAGCCATTCCCGGCCTCCAACCGTCTTTTTTATCGCGCGGTTATCCCCAAAGCTCAAGTAAGTCCCCCTGGCTTTGACGATAACCAGATTAGCGAATAGTTAGTTTAGAAACATAGATACGTCAAGAGCTGATCATATCCGCGTCTAATATCGAAACTAAAGGCACAAACTTGATGATAAAAGCCCTTCCATATATAGCTCTCTGCTTTTCCGGCACCAAAATGACTTTTTTGGTTACCGGGTCGGTCAGACGAACGGTCACGCCTTTCTTTAAACGCCGCTGACCTCAAAGAAACTCACCTAAAGATTCCAGATAACAATACCTATATAACCATCATATATAAGCGGGAATAGAAAAGGGAGCCTCGTGCCTATCTTCGGCTCCTGAAGAGTATAAAAAGTTTTTATAGGATTATAAAAACTTTTTATAGCCTGTCGCACCCTGGGGATCAAAAGAGGATGCACAATTAGGAAGATTCAGACATTGCAAGGTGCCGGATGAATGTGCTGAGAATGTTATAATATCAGATAGATAACGCTAGTTTGACTTTGTTCAACATGAGGTCAAGAGTACTTAGATTGAGTTGTTGGCACATATATTGCTTAAAAAGCAAACCAAGCTTTAAGAATTGGAGATGAACATGATGCACACGGAAAGAGGGATAACGCTCGTTGAAATAATGACGGTAATCGCCATCGCAGCCGTATTGGCCAGTATCGCCATTCCCAGTGTCGTCGGTTGGCTGCCAAAATACAGGATGATCAGTGCCGGGGATGAGCTACTTTCAACCCTTCAGGCCTGCAGAATTAGGGCCGTTCGAGAGAATGACAATGTGTCGATATCGTTTATATTTGGGGACAATAGCTACACCGCATTTGTGGATTCTGCTAACATTGGTTCACGAGATGCGGGTGAGCGGATTGTGAAAACTGGACAGATGCCACCGGGCATTGATCTTCAGAATGACACATTAGGCAATATCGTGGTGTTTAACAGCAGAGGATTTCCCACATCTGACGGCATTGCCCCTCTGCAAGGAAACATTGTTGTCAGCAACGGTTCTCAAACCCGGACGATCAATCTAACTCTGGCGGGCACCTCGAGTGTTCAATAACCGACATTTTAATTGGATTAGCAACTATTATTAACCCCATACATATAGAAAAAGACAGATGATAACAAACAAAAAAAATAACAAAGGATTTACGTTGATCGAGCTGATGATCGCCATCGCGATTGGTTCGATCGTGATCGCCGGGACGGTTATGCTTTTCCATCGACAGATTATGGCCAATAACACCCAGAGGCTGATTGTTTCCATGCAACAGAATGTTCGCGCGGCCGTGAGCTTTATGGAAAGAGACATTCGCATGGCTGCTTCCGATCCGACAGGAGAAGCACGACTTAATCCGGATTTCCCCCCCCCGGAGATCCAGACT
>JASFJP010000482.1:0-4145 GCA_050121225.1 Desulfobacterales bacterium | reverse complement strand
ATAAAAAAGGCTTTGCCAGCCCGATGTCTGATGTTGGTTTCAGGTGTCAGTGTTCAGATTTCAGGATCCGGACATTCGCTTTCCTGACACCCGAAACCTGACACCTCTGATGAAACTACCATAATTGAAGCGCGCAACAGACAAACAATTTAAATCTAAAAATATTTTGAAAAAATAGATACCTGAATATATGTCATCTATGCCTTGTCAATCTACAATTCGCATGATAAATTAACTATTTTAATTTTCGCCTATTAACAATTTTCTCTGGTTATCTTCAAAGCCGGTGTAACTTCCTTGAGCCTTAAGGATAACCGTAAAATTTTTTCCGGAACTTTTCTCTAACAATACACAATTCAGAAATGAGGATTTAGATGGAAGACAACAACAGTAGAAATGAGTTCACCGGTGCGACGCGTTATGTTTTGGATGAAGAGCTGGCAAAAATAGTAAACATTTCCATGGCCCTTGAAATGCCGCTGCTGATAAAAGGGGAACCCGGAACCGGCAAGACAATGCTCGCCCACGCTATTGCCGAAAGTTTAAAAATGCCATTGATTGTGTTAAATGTAAAGTCAAGCATGAAACTCATTGATGCCTTGTACCAGTATGATACCCTGACTCGGCTCAACGATAGTCGTTTCGGTGATTCGAATCGGGACGTCAGCAACATTGAAGACTACATTAAAATGGGCAAGATCGGTCAAGCCTTCACATCGAATGTTCGAACCGTGCTTCTAATCGACGAAATTGACAAAGCGGATACGGATTTTCAGGATGACATGCTCGACGTTCTGGATCAAATGGAATTCGATATTATAGAAATCGATAAAACCATACCGGCCATATTTCGTCCGGTAATTATCATTACCTCCAACGCCAAGAAGGATCTTTCGGATCCGTTTTTGGGACGCTGCAACTTTCACCATATTGCGTTTCCAGAACCGGATATGATGCGACAAATCATCAGCGTTCATTTCCCGAATATCGATACCGAACTCATGGAAAATGCGATAGATGCCTTCTATCGAATGCGGAAACTGGACGCAATTGAAAAAAAACCCGCTACACGTGAGTTGATAAACTGGATTCGTGCACTAAAAACTGATACCGATTTTAAGCCTCAAAAGCTGTCAAAGGACTATCTGCCTTACCTGGGTGTTTTATTTAAGAAAAGTCAAGATTATCGTCGAGCTCAGGTGTCGGTCACTAGAGAAAGATTATATTAAAACATCGAAAGGTTATGAGGATATTGATTTTGGGCTCTAAGAACAATTCGCTGAACACCTCTTTTTGGCTTGAAACGTTAATTTATTTCCGAGATGGTGCTTGTAAATGTTTGTCGATTTTTTCTACAAATTAAAGCAGGTCGGAATACCCGTCAGCCCTACCTCGTTTTTAACTCTCCAGAAAGCACTGGCTTGCAATCTGGTGAATTCCCTGGATGACTTTTATACCGCCTCGCGCACAGTTCTTGTGAAAAGTGAACGCTACTTTGATTTATATGATCAGGTCTTTGCGCACTATTTCCAGGACGCAGAAATGCCGGATAATGAGGGCCTGATACTCGATGACATGGTCAGAGCGATGCTGGATGGCTGGTTGCGAAATCCCGAAGAGCTTTCAAAATTACTGGGAGTGGATGAGTCGGCCTTGGCCAAACTGACCCCCGAAGAACTAATCGATTATTTTAAAGAACGACTTAAGGAACAAACGGAAGAACACCATCGCGGCGGAAAGTGGATCGGCACTCGGGGGTATTCTCCGGTGGGGCATTCGGGTTATCATCCAGGCGGGATGCGTGTGGGAGGAGTTTCCAGAAACAAGTCGGCTGTCAAAGTCGCTATGGACAGGCGCTATAAAGACTACACCCAGAAAGGACCTCTAACCCACGCACTTGTCGGCGAGGCCTTAAAACGGTTGCGAAATCTAATTCCGGTAGGACCTAAAGATCAGGTGAATATTGATGAAACCATTTATCAAACGATGAAGAACGGTGGTGAAATCGAAATAGTTTTTGACAGGATGCTGAAAGACCGGTTGAAGATTATACTTGCCATTGATAATGGAGGTTGGTCGATGGATCCCCACGTACCGGTTGTTCAGACTCTTTTTGATTATGCTGGCGCTCAATTTAAAGAAATAAAAACCTATTTTTTTCATAACACCATTTATTCCAATCTTTGGAAAGATCCGGGCCGCTATAAAGAACCGAAGCGAATTGAAGAATTTGTTCGATCTGATCCTCAAACTCGACTGGTTATCGTCGGAGATGCCAGCATGGCCCCTTATGAACTCATGGCAACTGATGGCTCCATTTATATCGAGGAACGCAGCGGCAAGCCGAGTGTTGAATGCCTTAAGTTTCTAGCTAAAACCTTCTCTCATTCGGTGTGGTTAAATCCCGTACCCGCAACCGCTTGGGACTACACCCATACCATCATCTCCATTCGTGAAATTTTTCCGATGTTTGAGCTGACCATCGATGGGTTGGAAAAGGCCGTTACTCATTTGATGGCGAAGTGAGCTGGTCGCCGATCGGCACCCCGGACCCAAAACACCTCGATTGTCTATATCACGAGCAGTTCCAGACGGTGCTTTGCATCATAAAGCTGAACTCCAACGGTGCCATAGATCCTGGCATAGGATTCTGCCCGCGCAACAGTTTGAGTTGAAGCTCTTTTCTTAAGGCCGATGCTCGCTTGGAATTCACCGCCCAGTGTTGATGATATCATTATTTTAGCCTTGATTTAATATAGTGATTTTGAGATTATTGATTTTTTGAATAGAAATTACCACGGTCATTAACGTAAACGAATAGTTGACTGTAGCATAGGACAAATAATGAGCTGGAGGTAAAAAATGTTTAAAATTGTCAAGCGGGAAGAAATGTCCGAGGGAAATGTTGTCCTCAATGTAATCGAAGCCCCTAAAATCGCTCGTAAAGCAAAACCCGGGCAGTTTGTGATATTGAAGGCCAATGAAGATGGCGAGCGTATTCCGTTGACCATGGCAGAAACGGATATGGAGAAGGGAACCATAACTATCATATATATGGTCGTCGGCAAATCCACCGCATTATTTAAAAGCCTACAGGTGGGTGACGGTTATCAAGATGTTATTGGCCCCCTGGGGAAGCCAACCCATATTGAGAAAGTGGGCAAAGTCATCTGCGTTGGCGGTGGTACCGGTATCGCCGTACTGCATCCGATAACCCGGGCCTTGAAGGAAATCGGCAACCACGTGATTTCCATCATCGGTGCCAGAAGCAAAGATCTACTTATTTTAGAAGATAGGATGACAGCGGCTTCTCACGAGATCCGTGTCTGCACAGATGATGGATCCTACGGTCATCACGGATTTGTAACCGATGTTTTGAAAGAAATATTGGAAAAGGAAAAAATCGATCTTGTGGTTGCGATTGGACCGGTTCCCATGATGAAATTCGTGTCTCTGATCACCAAGGACCACAAGGTGCCGACATTGGTTAGTCTCAACCCTATCATGGTCGACGGAACCGGTATGTGCGGCGGCTGCCGTGTAACGGTTGGTGGACAAACACAATTTGCGTGTGTCGATGGACCGGAATTCGACGGCCATAAGGTAGATTACGATGAATTAATGCTCCGACTCCAGGCGTATTGTGAAGATGAGCAAAAGTGCTATAACGAGTTTTGCATTATGGAAAATTAAAATTCATTCAAAGACAGAGTGAGGAATAAATGGCGGAAAAACACAAGGCAAAAGCAAAAAAGGATAAGGCTCCTCGCGTAGCGATGCCTGAGCAGGAACCCCAGGTCAGGGCTCACAACTTTTTGGAGGTACCGACTGGCTATACAACCGAGATGGCTCAAAAAGAAGCCGAACGATGCCTGCAGTGCAAAAAACCAAATTGTGTTGCTGGCTGCCCCGTGGAAATTGACATCCCCGGTTTTATCAGGCTTATAAAAGAAGGTGAATTTACCCAATCGATACGACATATCTGGCAGAAAAACAGTTTACCCGCGGTATGCGGCCGGGTCTGTCCCCAAGAGATTCAATGCGAGGGCCTCTGTATTCTGGCAAAAAAGGGCGATCCGGTTGCTATCGGCAATCTTGAGCGTTTTGCAGCGGACTGGGAAAGAGACAACGGTACTGGAGCGCTA
>JASFJP010000481.1:0-4154 GCA_050121225.1 Desulfobacterales bacterium | reverse complement strand
CCACCCTTTTCTCATCTTCAGAGAGACCGCTGAGAATCGTATCGGCTACCTCTTTGCCCATTGCGTGAATCAAAATTGCAGCCTTTAACGAGCCTGATAAATTATTGGGATTCATCTTTAATCCAGTCGCGCATGACATCCATGGATGCTTTACTATCGCTGGCAATTAGCTGCGATGCCTGGTCTTTATACGTCAACCGTTTCGCCGCTTGATCATATTCACTTTCAAGCTCACCAACTGTCTTGGGAAGTTGTTTAAACATCTCTTTGTCGCTGATAGAATACTCCGTCAACCATCGTACCAGCGGTCTTACAAAAAACAAGAAAGACAACATTAAAAAAAGACATAGAAATCCGTATTTCAAATATGGCTTGTAATCTTCAAAAAAGTCAATCCATCCTTTTTTGACCGGCTTCTCTTCGTCCATAACCAATTTAGTGGTTTCAAAAGGGATATTCACAATTTCAACATCATCCCCTCTAGTCGGGTCGAAATTTACGGCTCGCTTAACAATGTTTTCCAACTTTTGCATCTCTTCAGTTGTTCTGGGAACATACTGCCATTCGGATGCACCCTCGTCTTTTTCAACACGCGTGTAGGTCCCATCAACCAATACGGCGACGGAAACCCGGGTCCTTTCACCCACCGGTTCCAATATGTGGTTGGTTACCTTTCCGATTTCATAGTTTACGGTGCGATCTTGCTTTTCAAATGCCGGACGTTCGTTGACTTCCGTAGTTAGTTGACCGGCAGATACATTCCCCGGAAGATTGGAGCGTACACCCGGAATTCCTTGGGGTGCAGCGTCGGATATCTTTGATGATTCGTTGGACAGCTGTTCGCTGCGGACCACCCGGTTATCCGGTAGGTATAGTTCTTCCGTTTTCTCCTGCCTTTTAAAATCAAACGAGCAGGATAGTCTCACAATCGCCTTGTTTTCACCCAAAGCCGACTCAAGCATGCTCTTAACCCTATTTTCAAGGGTCTTTTCAACCCGGGTTTGATATTCCAACTGATCGGAACTAATACTGCCGAATGGGGATTTATTTTGAAATCCGGCAAGCAATTTCCCGTTGCTATCGACCACTGTTACCTTTTCAGGATTTAAACGCGAAACGCTTGAGGAAACCAAGTGAACGATCCCGTTAATTTGGGCTTGACTAAGCCATTTGCCATGTCTCAATTTTAAAACAACAGATGCGGTGGCGGGCTCCTCAGCCTCGACAAATAGCGATTTCTCAGGCATAACAATATGGACTCTGGAGCTTTCGACTTCCGATATCCGGTTAATGGTACGGGAAAGTTCCCCTTGAAGCGCTCTTTGATAGTTAACGGTTTGTTCAAACTCAGTCATGCCAAGTTTGGTATTATCAAAGACCTCAAATCCGACCCCGCCTCCTTGAGGAAGTCCTTCAGAAGCCAGTTGCATCCGGGTTTCATAAATCCGTTCTTCCGGAATCATGATCAGAGTGCCATTGGATCTTAGCTGGTAGGGAATTTTTTGCTCTTTGAGTCTGGATAAAATAATGCCGGCATCCTCGGGATCCAGATTAGCATAAAGCGCCTGATATTCGCTTTTCCCTGACCAGCTCATCAGGAAAATAAATCCAATGAGTGATCCTAAAAAAAGAGTTATCAGCGTAATCTGCTTGCCTCTGCTGAGGTTTCCGAATGTGGTATTGAGTTGCGAGAGAATCTGACGAATAACTTCCATTTGTTTCCTGTTTAAACCTGCATGCGCATGATTTGATCATAGGCGGATATTAGTTTATTTCGGATCTGCATCAGCAGCTCGAACGAAACACCCGCCTTTTCTACTGCAATCATGGTCTGGTGAATATCAGTTTGTTTGCCAGCCGCCAGTTCCTCAATTTTTTCATCAGCAAGAACCTGAAGCTTATTAACTTGATTCATCGAATCTGTGAGGATCTCACCAAACGGTGTGGCCTGGGCAGCAGGGGAACCGTTGTCGGAGAAGGCTGTTCCTGTCAAAGACTGCATGTTGTTATGTATGCTTATTTCATTCATAATTAATTCCCTATTTCCAGTGCCTTTAACGCCATATCCTTTGCTGCTTTAAGCGCTGATACATTCGCTTCATAGCTTCTACTAGCCGAAATCATATTAACCATTTCCTCCATTAAATTGATATTGGGCAAGGCGACATAACCCTGCTCGTCCGCATCGGGATGCTGAGGATTATATTTCATCACCGGCGGATTGGTATCTTCAACAATCTTTACTACGTTTACTCCTTTCAGATGATGATTTTTTCGTTCTGCCAATATATCTTTAAAGGAGGGATTTAGTGATTGAGCAGCAAAAATTGCTTCTTTTCTGCGATACGGTCCACCGGCTTTGGTGCGAGTTGTCCTCACATTGGCCAAATTACCGGAAATCAGATTCATTCGGAGTCGTTGGGCACTTAACCCGGATGAACTCGTGCTAATGGCATTAAAAAAATCCATAATTAATTTCCTCCCTTGATCGCATTTTTGAGGCCCGCTAGTTTTTTGGAGATCAGTTGCGCGGCGGTTTTATATAAAATAGTATTTTCAGCCAACTTACCCATGGTTCGATCGACATCCACCGTGTTACCGTCTCCCCGCAGGCTGAATTTAGGGGCGTCAGCGGTTTTGAGCGTGACATCGTTGCGCGGTTGAGGTCTGATTGGAAAATGATTTGCATGGGTTTTCGCAATTGGAATGTTGCGAGAATTCCCAGGCTTTTTGTTCATCTCCTCTTCAATGACAAGTTCAAACGCTTTATAGTTCGGTGTATCCATGTTGGCAACGTTTGAAGCCAGCACGCGGTGATGGATGGATCGCAAATCCAATGATCGCTCCAGAATTGAAATGGTTTCAGTAAATATTCCGTTTTGGGGCATTTATTGCATACCTCCTGTTGGCTATATTTTAAAAAAAAACAGCAAAATATGCACCAGAATCCGATTATGTCAGGTTTCAAGCGCATGTATTTCTTCTTTGTATTCGCGTAGTTTGTTTCTGAGAGTTCGAATACTGATTCCTAACAGCTCCGCTGCATGGGTTCGGTTGTCCTTCACTTCTTCTAAGGTCCTGCATATGAGTTGTTTTTCCATCTCCTTGACGGTGTACCCGACTTTGACAGCAAATGAATTTTGAGAATCCGATTCGCATGCAGACGGATCTAAAATCAGATTCTCAGGTAAAATGGTGCCACTGCTCCCCACAAGTACAGCTCTTTCAATAATGTTCTCCAACTCCCTGACGTTACCCTTCCACTCATAGCTCACTAACAACTTCATGGCTTCATTGGATATACCAACAATTTTTTTATTATTTACCGCACTGTAGTATTCCAAAAAATGTTGCGCTAATATTGGAATATCGTCTTTTCTCTTTCGCAATGGGGGTACGGTAAGCGGGATTACATTAATGCGATAGAATAAGTCTTCACGAAATTTGCCGCCCGCAACTGCCTTCTTGAGATCCACATTGCTGATCGCGATAACCCTGGCACCCATCTCAATCGAACCTGTACCACCAATGCGGTCAATTTCCTTTTCCTGCAAAACCCTCAGCAACTTAGCCTGAAGCGGAATGGGCATTTCACTGATTTCATCAAGAACAACGGTGCCCTCCTTGGCCAATTCAAATTTTCCGATTTTACGGCCTACCGCCCCTGTAAATGACCCTTTTTCATGCCCAAAGAGCTCACTTTCGGCTAACGTTTCCGGGAGTGCGGCGCAGTTCAGCGCAATATAAGGGGCATCCGGATGCAGGCTGTTTTGATGAACGTATGCTGCCAGCAATTCCTTGCCGGTGCCACTCTCGCCTTGAATCAATATTGTTGCTCGACTGGCAGCCACGCCTCGCGCCATTTCCAAAACCTTCTGCAACTGTTGGTTTTGAGTCACAATATTCTTGGCGCGCGAATGCGATTTATTCGCCTGAGCAGAAGATGTCGACCGACCATTTCCGTTTGAGCGGCCGATGACATTCGTTACTGTTTTTTCTAGTATCTCAAAGGAAAAGGGTTTTAGGATATAGTCGGATGCACCTTGCTGCATGGCTGCGACGGCATTACTGACGGTTCCAAAGGCGGAAATCATTATCACTGGAGTTTGCGGTGACATTTTTTTAATCGAAGTCAACAATTCCATACCGGACAT
>JASFJP010000480.1:0-4155 GCA_050121225.1 Desulfobacterales bacterium | reverse complement strand
TTTCCGGCAAAAACAATTAAGCGATGACATTGATCAAAGATATCATAATATGATCGGCGTAAGCCCGGCAATCCAAAAAGTGTTCGCCACCATTGATAAGGTCGCCGGAACCGAGGCGGATATTTTGATTCTGGGAGAAAACGGAACCGGCAAGGAACTAGTGGCCAGAGCGTTGCATCGGCAGTCCCCGCGGGCCAATGAAGTTTTTATCAGTGTGGATATGGGGGCCCTCGCAGAGACCCTGTTTGAGAGTGAGTTATTCGGGCACATGAAAGGGGCTTTCACCGATGCCAAGGAAAATCGCCCGGGGAGATTTGAGCTGGCTGATGGTGGTACGCTTTTTCTAGATGAAATCAGCAATCTGTCGCTGGCCATGCAGGCTAAATTGTTAAGCGTTCTGGAAATGCGCAAAGTCACCCGGTTGGGTTCCAACAAACCACAGGACATCGATATACGTCTAATCTGCGCCACTAACATGCCCATCTATGACATGGTTGCCAAAAATGATTTTCGACAGGATCTTTTGTATCGCATCAATACAGTTGAAATTAATCTGCCGCCGCTTCGCGAGCGGCAGGAAGATATTTCGCTTTTGGTGGACCATTTTTTAGGGATATTTGCAAAAAAATATCAGAAGACCATCACGGGAGTGAGTTCCCCGGCTTTAAAAAAATTAGAAAGATACCAATGGCCGGGAAACATTCGCGAACTCATTCATACCCTCGAACGGTCTGTAATCTTGGCTGAATCCCAAATGCTTCAGCCATCGGATTTCTTATTTCCTGAAACCGAAAAAGATGTTGATAGTATCGTTTTTGAAAATTATAATCTCGAAGATGTTGAAAAAACTATAATTCGAAAGACGCTTAAAAAACATAAAGGTAATATATCGCATGCGTCTGAAGAACTGGGACTAACGAGGACATCACTATATAGAAGAATGGAAAAGTACGGCCTATAAAAAGATGCCTAAAGAAGTTGATGTATGGATTCGATTCTAATTTTTAAAATAGAATAGAATCCATTCCATATCTTTACTTTGAAGGTCATTATATGAAGCGCTTCTATATCAACTGTATAATTCGCGTTCTGCTGCTCAACGCCACGATTTGTCTCTTGACTTACCTATTTTTTAGAACCGACTTTATTGCAGCTGCCATCTTTATCAGTTTGATTGGGGTTTATCAAATAGTTGAGCTGATTCGATATGTTACAAAGAGCAACAGGGATTTAACCCGATTTTTAGAATCCATAAAGTATTCCGATTTTTCGCAGTCTTTTACCAATAATTTGAAAGGCTCCGGCTTTGATGAGTTGAACGCCGCCTTCAGTGATGTCACCAGAGAGTTTCAAAGGGCAAAATTAGAAAAAGAAGAGCATTTCCGATTTTTACAAACGATTGTCGATCACGTGGGCATAGGACTGATCGCTTTCAACCCGGCCGGAGAGGTTGAACTAATAAATAATGCCGCAAAGAAATTATTGAAAATCCCGCGGCTTGGAAACATTAAAGATCTTGAATCCATCAGCCTCAGACTGTCTGACAAGCTGGCTAATTTATCTCCGGGAGATAAAGATCTGATTAAATTGCAGCAAGACGATGACTTACTGCAATTATCCATTTATGCCACCGGATTCGTTCTGCACCAACAGCAGTTGATGCTGGTTGCAATGCAAAACATTCAAAACGAACTAGAAGAAGAGGAGATGAAGTCCTGGCAAAACCTGATACGGGTTCTCACTCATGAAATCATGAACTCCATCACACCGATCGCCTCGCTGTCCTCAACCGCATACGGATTGTTAAAAGATGGACGTGAATGCGAAATTCCGGAATCTATGAATGAAACTATCGATGATGTCCGTCATGCGGTGAACACCATCGAAAAACGTAGTAAAGGACTTCTTACGTTTATTGAAAACTACAGAGAGCTCACCCGAATCCCGAAACCGAATTTCAAGATCGTTCAAATCAAAAATCTTTTTGAAAGAGTTGAACATCTAATGAAAGATCAACTTGAAGCCTATTCGATTAAATTTCAGATGCAGATTGACCCGGTCAGCCTCGGGATAACGGCGGATCCGGCATTGATCGAACAGGTTTTAATCAATCTTTGTAAGAATTCCGTAGAAGCGGTCAACGGTGTAAGTCGTCCAAAAATTAAATTAAAGGCCGGTACGGATGGACGAGGCAATCCGGTCATTAAAGTCAGTGATAACGGCAAGGGTATAAAAGAAGAGGTCGTCGAGAAAATTTTTATTCCTTTTTTTACAACCAAACCGCAGGGTTCCGGCATTGGATTAAGCCTTTCGCGGCAGATAATTCGTCTGCATAAGGCAACCATCGGTGTCACATCAACGCCGAATGAGAAAACTGTTTTTAAGCTACGATTTTAGTTACAAAGCCAATCTTGGGATGATTGGCTTCTGTGCTTTGGATCTTCGCCCAAAGCAACCATAGATCTGAACCAGACAGATCGAATGCTCTGATTAAATTCAAATTCTAGGCCACTTGCTTGGAAAATCTCATTACCCGATTGATGTACCGTTCCGTCTCCTGATACGGAGGTATTTGTCCCCCATATTTTTTGACTGCCCCCGGTCCGGCATTGTACGCTGCCAGAGCCACTTTGACATCCCCTCCAAAGCGGTCCAGCATTTTTCGCAAATATCGTGCCCCACCATCGATATTCTGTTCTATATCGAACGGATTGTTTACGCCAAGTTCTTCGGCCGTACCCGGCATTAACTGCATCAAACCCTGCGCTCCGGCATGGGATAAGGCGTTTACATTGAAATTCGATTCAGCCTTGATCACGCCTTTGATCAATTCTACAGGCAAATCATATTTTCTGGCTGCTTTAGAGATACTGTTTTCTATCTTTTGCTGCTCGTATTCTCTTGTTTTTCCCGTTTCGGAAGATGTTTGAGTCTGGGACGCCAATTTAACCTGGGCCTGCTTTTTGGGGTTCGAACAAGCCTTGTGATCAGGCGGATGCATTGCGGCAGGAGCAACTGATTCAGCCGGTTTTTGTACTAATTTTTTTTCTGAGGTTGCCTCTTTTAAATGATTCCGCTTCCGAAACGTCCCTCGAACCGGATTCGCCAAATAATCGGCAATGGTTAAGCCCTTAGATTCCAGATTTTGCGATTTCGCGTTCTGACTCAGCCGTGAGGTTAACAATTGATCAAATAACCGATTGTCGGGTGAAATCCTTTTAGTTCCAGACAGATGCCTTCCGTTTCCTTGTCTTTCTGCAAACAGTCGATCAAAATAATCCCTAATCGTTAAATGAGTGTCGGTTGCCATTCTATTCTCAATCCATCATGTCAGTTAGTTTGAATCATGAACAAGCAAGAATTATTCCAACAGCATATTTTTAGGGATTTCTATTATTTCCAGATAATTATAATTTTGGGGGAAGGGGCGTTGCAGCGAATAAAGGGAAATTTTTTCCGTTTATGCGATAGGATCTTGGCGATTCCGATTTGAAAATGGCAGTTAGCCTTTTACCGCTCCCAGGGTAAGCCCACTGATAAATCTTTCCACAAAAAAGTTGTAGACAATAACCACCGGCAGTGAGGCAATCAGGCAACCGGCCATCAATGCCCCCCAGTTGTAGACGTCACCGTGAACCAGAAACGTAGGAACACCCACACTCACGGTGTATTGGGAAGCCGTCGTGACAAAGGTCAAGGTGTAAATATATTCCTGAACCACCAGGGTAAAGCTGAAGATCACCACTGTTAAAATCCCCGAGGTCGAGATGGGAATGACCATGCGGATGAATGCCCCAAATCGACTGTAGCCGTCGATCATTGCCGCTTCTTCCAGATCCCGGGGAATGGTCTTGAAAAAACCCATTAAAAGCCAGATGGCGAAGGGAACGGTAAATGTCGGAAATACCAGCACGAGTGACCACAGCGAATCCTGTAGACCGAGGTTGGCAACTACCCGGGACATCGGGATGAATAGAATCGTCGGTGCGACCAAATAGGTCAGAAAAATTCCGATGCCGAGCCGCTCCCCCCAGCGTCCGGCCAGACGCACGAGGCTGTATGCGGCCGGGATGGCCAAAAATAGTGTGATGAGCACCACAAGCACGCCCACCCAGGCGGTATTCAGCAGCCATTTCAAAAATAAGGTTTCATAAA
>JASFJP010000479.1:0-4157 GCA_050121225.1 Desulfobacterales bacterium | reverse complement strand
CTGAAAACACATCTCAGCTCGGTTTACTCACTGGCTGATGTGCAAAAAGCCCATGCAGAGATGGAAACGGGGCACACTCGAGGAAAAATCGTTTTAAAGGTTGATTGAGGGAATACGAATTCTACAAAAAGCATATTTTCAGAACCATCTCCAGTTTCCATCCTTTTTCTTGATAATGGCAAATACAATCATCGGGATGGTAATGCCATCCATTCTTATATAACCATCTAAACTCGCCTTGCTGCCCTGGCGTTTAAATTTGGTTAGAAAAATTTTGACGACTTTATTGATATCTATCTTAAAAAGAGACAGTTGGCTCTATTGTTGGTTCCATGTTACACGTTCCTTTCCCATTGTTAAAATCACTTGGTGTGCCGACGATATAATTTGATTCATACGCCTGCTAGAATTTTATGATTTCTATTCAATCATCTTTCCGTCTTTTTACCTGTAATTTGACGATGAACATTGGTTGTATTAATTGCTTTCTATGATCACACCGCAATCTTCGCAGCGGTATCGCGCCGGGCCGGATTCTTCCGTATCCATCTCTTCAAAATCATAGCGTTTCTCGTTATGAATCTCATAGCATTCCGGGCAGAAGCCGTCACCCAGCTCTGCGGATGTGATTGTTAAGTGACAGTGCCGGCACTGCAGCCGGCTTTTCTTTTCGGGCAATAATACGAGTGTTTTGTGGGAACAGGAAGCCATCTCAGGTGTCGTCTCTCTGTTGCAGCCGGTATATATTTTCAGATTCCAAATTCTTGACAGGGTAGCAGAAACTGCCCGGCGAGTAAAGGTTCTACCTCTGTCTTATCCAAAATGATGTAGTGGCGCATCCGGAAAGTCAGCTTATTCAATGTGTAAAATTTACAGTACCAAAAGCCAAGGGAGGTACACATGCTGGGTAGAGTATGATGATAGAATTGTTTCTAAATCCAATTATGGAGCGGATTAGCTAAGATCAATGCCTACAGTGCAGACCATCTGAGCATCAAGGATTATGAAGGTCGTCCTCTGTACGTAAACTTAATCCAAGAATACAGTCACGCTGTTATGTCTTTACCCGGAATTGTGATAAAGTAAGGATTATTTTCATACTCGCCTCTATCCGTCACGGCGACTGGGAGTGATCAAAAAAACACACGATTGGAATGCTGAACAGTGCGCATCGAGTCAACCCGGGATATCACCAACGCCGTCCAACACATGGTGGGGGTAATAGGCAAAATGTTTTAGATCTTCGGGGGCTGTCACTCCGCTTAAAACCAAGACGGTCGTAATTTCAGCATGGATGCCGGCGATGATATCCGTATCCATGCGATCGCCGACGACAACGGTTTCCTCCCTTTCACAGGCGATGATTTTCATGGCGTGCTGCATCATCAGAGGATTGGGCTTACCCACGAAGTAAGCCTTAATACCGGTGGCCAACTCAATGGGGGCGATCAGAGAACCGGTCGCCGGGGCAATCCCCTTCTCAATCGGATCCGTTAGATCCGGATTAGTGCCGATGAGCTTGGCGCCGTCGCGGACCAAATTGACGGCACGTTCGATCTTTTCAAAAGAGTAAGCTCTAGTTTCACCCACCACAACATAATCCGGATTCATCTCATTCATAGAAAATCCTGCTTCATAAAGGGCATTAATCAACCCCGCTTCTCCAATCACATAGGCGCTGCCGCCAGGCCTCTGAGATTCCAAAAAACTGGCCGTCGCCAAGGCGCTGGTATAAAAGTGTTCGGTTGCCACCTGAATCCCCAGCCGTTGAAGTTTTTCCTGTAATTCACGCGGTGATCTCTCGCTGCCATTGGTCAGAAATAAAAACTGTTTGTTTTCTTTTTTAAGCCAGTTCACAAAGTCCTGCACTCCGGGCAGTAAGCGATTGCCATGGTAGATGACACCGTCCATATCGCAGATAAAACCGCGCTTTTTTTGAATTTCAGCCAAATCCATTAAAGTTCCCCCTGTAGCCATTACTTTTTATTGGAATGATAGATCGAAAATATAAATAGTAAGCACTGCTGTCAAACTGAAACTAACTTAAGTGGCGTCGTGAAGATATTTTTCAACCTTAAAATTTCCGTAATTCCAATTTGCAACCATCCCTTAGCGTCGAGACGTTTGCAGCTTTCGAATTCCACCATACAAAATCAGAAATCCCCCTAATATCAAAGAAAGCCGGCCTATATAATCTCCATGTCGAGCGAAAAAAGTTTGCCCCTCGCGAAGATGAATCTTACCTCTGAGTGTCGTTTTTTCCCACCAGGCAGTCCTACCGATGACCATGCCTTTGGCATTAATAAGAGCAGAAATTCCTGTATTAGCAACTCGAATAAGATCTCGCCTGTTTTCGATGGCACGAACCGGGCTGAAATTGAAGTGATGTAAATAGCCCGGCGTATTTTTCCACCATCCGTCGTTGGTGATCATACAGATGAAACCCTTTTCTTCTGGTAGGTATCGGGAGCAGTACGGACCAAATATGGATTCAAAACAGATAATCGGCAATATGGTAATCGAAGCGTTAGGCAATTTAAAAGTAGTGCTCGCCTGACGAAGACTGTAGGTGCCGGTGTATCCGCCAAGCTCCAGGGAGTATTTGCCCAAAAAGCCCAAATATTTCACAAACGGCACGCGCTCGAATAGGGGTACCAGCTTGGTTTTGTGGTAAAATTGGGGGGCAGATGCAGAACCTGGCGGTAGAAAAAGCACCGTGTTAAAGGCCTCGTAGTAAAAGTTTTTTTCGCGATTGAAACGACTTCCCGGGGGAATGTTTTCATTGCTGAGTTTCTGATAGCTGTGTACGCCCAGGAGAATCGTCAGCTTTGGATGTTTTTCCCGGAATTGCAATAAAT
The DNA here is from genome assembly GCA_050121225.1 of Desulfobacterales bacterium. Lineage (GTDB taxonomy): Bacteria > Desulfobacterota > Desulfobacteria > Desulfobacterales > JAFDCJ01 > JAFDCJ01. The sequence continues at coordinate 1,299 of JASFJP010000479.1, read as the reverse complement.
TCCGGTAGTAGATTGATGCGAAAGGATCGTTCTCGTCAATCTGTTCTACAATAAAAGTTTCAGGACCAAACAGATATTGGGTTTCACCATCGATAATAGCATCTGCCGTTTTGAAAAAGTCCCCCACGTGTTGAGCATGATTTTGCGGATCAAATTTTTCAGTGTACGGATCCAGGTTGGGTTGAATCAGAGCTATATTAACTGTTTCTCCTTCCTCTTCAAAGTTTTGGAAAATAAAATAGGATCCAAAGACTGGGATAAGAAGGAGCATCAGTGTTGTTGCACCAACCGGAACAATAGAACCTGCTCCTTTTTTCTGATAGGTATAATAGAACCTCAAAAGTGCAAAGTTGGTCAGTATGATCCAGAGCGTCCCCCCACGGACACCGGTAAACTCGTACCATTGGATGAGTTCTATTGCTGTGGCCAGCGCGTTGCCCAGATTGAACCAGGGCCAGGCCAGATCCCAGGATAGGTGAAAACGCTCGAATCCCATCCAAATAAGCAGAAAAGGGAGCAACAAGGGAATTTTCAGTATTGTCCGGATACGACTTGCCAGCCAGAAAACGAGGGCTTGCAGCAGTGAATTTGTGAGAATGATGAGGATGGCTCCCACAAATTGGGCCCGGATAATCCACCAGGTTCCCATAATATTCCACAGAAAAAAACTGACGAAGGCGTAGTTGAATATGGCGTATGGGTTTGGGCCATGTCGGACTTCCTCTTCCAGCAGCAAAAGCGGCACCCAGGCAAAAAAAATGATAAAGTACAGAGCTGAAACAGACCATGGCAGCCCCAAAAGCAGGCCGCTGGCCAGAGCTAGTAAGATGTTTTTTCTAATGTTCATATAAACTGGTTTATCCCTCGAATTCTATGGATCTTGAGGTTGAAATGATTTACCATTTGCGCAACACTGTAAAGGCAAAACAATCACAAATAAAGGAATATTTAAAATAATAGATTTTTTTGAACGTGAAAAATACTACGGATGCGGCGCCGGTTTTAACTACAGGTTTATAGATTCCCAGGGGAATGTCTGCACCTATGTTTTTCACATGCACTCGCAAACAAAGGGCTGACTTTATGTCGAGTACGAACAAAATTATTCTGTCCCAGAAAGCGGGGGCCACCGGCAGTCGGCCGGTCTTCTGGGGATGGTATGTCGTTTTCAGTTCCTTTGTCATTTTGACATTGATCTACGGCGCGCGCTATTCGTTTGGGGTTTTTGTCAAGCCCATGTTTGTCGAATACGGCTGGCCCATGACTGTCATCTCTCTGGCCGCATCAATAAGCCTGGTT
>JASFJP010000478.1:0-4160 GCA_050121225.1 Desulfobacterales bacterium | reverse complement strand
GTAATACTGGTTCCTTTAATTGAATGGCTATCAGGCATATTGAACGCAAAAGGGTGGGGTAGTACGAATGTCATTTCAAGTGATACAGGAAATTTTCCTCCGTCTTTTACTTTTAAAATGCTTTTATAATGGACCCAGTCATATGCTTTGGGCACAACTCCGTAAATATCTTCATTAGATTCATATACAATGTTGTATCTTGGCATAGTTCCGAAAGTTTCTTTTGGAAAATATATGAGTATTTTCTCGTATAACCGGTGATGGAGTATTTTCTGTAAATCTTCCAGATATGTTATCTCTTGCTCATAAAATCTGCTGATTTAATGGTTTTCTTAACTGTATGACCTTACATTCTGGATGTTATAGGGGTAATTTTTTTACAACCAGGAACGCCTTTTCAAAGAATATTGAGGTTTTCCTTCTTGCCGATTCCTGAACTCTCTGGTCCTTCACGCAATCAAACATACCTGCATCTTCAGAAAGTATTTTCCGTCAGATTCATTTTTGCCAATATTTTTGGTATGGTTAACCATAGCGGATGTGACTATTCGGTGTCAAAACATTTCCCTAACCCTCAAACAAAGGAGGCCTATCATGAAAATTTCAGAAGGTATCGAGCATTTTTACAATTACCAGCGCCTGAATGTGAAAAAAAAACACGTTGAGGAACTATGAATTCATCCTGGATAATTTTCAAAACCATTTCGAAGACATAGAGCTTTCGTCCATCACATCCGAGGACATTTTGACTTTCATGTCCAAGGTATCAGATGGAACCAAACAGAACACAAAGAAATTAAGATTCACCCTCCTGTCCGCCTTTTTCAATTTCATCAAAAATTCGGTCTATCCTGATTTCCACAATCCATGCGAAATCCCGCTCTGCGAAAACTTTTCAAAGCCGGCAAACCAACTCAGTTCGATATTCTGGAAAAGGACGTAGTCGATGAGATCATTTTCAGGACCCGGAATCCAAGAAACCGGTTGATGCTCGAATTAATGGCACGGAGCTGCCTGCGTGTCGGCGAAGTGCTTAAATTGACACCTAATGATATTCATGACCGAAAATTGATCTTAAATGATACAGGTATTTGGGAAAAATCAGCGATTTAGAGGCGATGCGCTGGATCGACAAACTGCATGGATAATTCAACCAGTAGCCGGGTCGAACACGCATGATTTGATCCGGCTATGTTCAAGGATCCAGTTCCTCTATAAATTAAGGATTGTTCATAAATTAAGGATTGTTCTGGTATCCGTTAAACATTTGGGTCATGAATAGTCAATTTTCGGATAATTATTGTTAATGCACCGTATCAGCTGCTCACCGCGAGCGCAGCGAAGAGTGTATACGGATGCATGTGCTTGTTATATAAAATTCTTTGACCACCGTTGTAGTTGTGCGATGGTTGTTGTTACCCCTCCACATACGATTACCAGAACCGAACTGAAAGAATTAAGCTCTGGCACGTTATCATATACAGCGGCAAGAGACGCCCCGCACGCTGGCTCTACGACCACTTGATGATCCTCAATAAATCTTTCGCATGCGGCAATAGCTGATCTATCCGATACGACCACATTCTTGATCGGGTACCTTTTAGACCACATGTATGCTTGATTGCAAACTTGTCGTGCCCCCAATGAAGTTGCAATGCTGGTAATTGCTGTCAACTCGACCAAATGACCCTCACGAACCGACGTAGCATACGATTCCGCACCCTTGGTTTCGACTGCGACTATCGGCACATCAGTCCAGTTGTTTCGCTTCAGCCCTTCTATTACGCCGCATAGCAATCCTCCCCCGCCTACAGAGAGCACGACAGCTTCAGGCTTAGCACCTGATACCGCTATTTCATCAATCATACTGGCGTGACCTTGCCAAAGGAGGGGGGAGTCAAACGGGTGAATAAAATAATCATTTTCGTTTAGCATGGAGAGGGCCAAGGTGTTAGCCTCATGCCAGGATGTGCCGTGAACGATTACTTCGGCACCTTCATTTTGTATGAACTCCTTTGCTCGGTTTGTCGTGGTTTCAGGAACTACGACAACAACCGGGACGGAAAGACGCCGACCTGCGTAGGCAGCGGCGATACCAGCGTTTCCGCCTGATGAAGAAACAAAACGCTTGGCTCCCTGACGAACATACTCTTGGCAGGCCTGCCCAATTCCTCGAATTTTGAATGACCCTGTGGGCTGCATTGATTCGAATTTCAGCCAAATCTCTTTGCCTGATCGAAGAGTTAATGGCCGGGATTCAAACAGTGGCGTTTCAATATGTAGATGTGCCATTTTGTTTAACAATATTTAGATATATACGCATAAAATGCGGAGTTGTTTGTTTCTAAACTCAAACTTGTATGATGGCAACCTGCTGAATAGCAAAAATTAAGTTGTGGATTATGCTGGTATCTTTAAGAAAGTCGGGTCTCGGATAATCATTGATAATTCTGGTTCAGCCAATTTCGATCATCATCGGGAATCGATCTCAGGCGGTCAATGCATCAAGCTTTTGAAATATAGTCAGCAGCAAATGCATCGTTAATTCGTTTACGGCCAATATTGATTTACATCATTGATTGGTGGTGGAATCAAAACGAATTTGCCCACATGCTTTTTCTCTGTGAATTCCCGTTGTGCCCCGACAATTTTTTTGAGTGGAAATGTTTTTGCCAGAAGGGGTTTGATCTCACCTTTTTCGATATATGAAACAAGGTTTGGGAAAACAGGCTCATCCCACGCCGTGCATCCAATCAGCGTCAAATCCTTTAAATAAAGTTTGCGCATATCAAGTTCCACAAGCGGACCGGCAATGGCACCCGAGGATACAAACCTCCCGCCTCTTTTCAATACTTTGAGCATCCCGCTAAAGCAAGGTCCTGCAACATTGTCAACGACAACATCCACGGACTTTTTTCCCAGATAACCCACAATATCCTCGTCACGAGCAATGACCTGGTCTGCACCTATCGCTTGAACTTTTTCAAGCTTTGCTTTCCCGGCGATAGCTGTTACAACGGCCCCTCGTCGCTTCACCAGCTGAACAGCCGCGGATCCGACACCACCCGAAGCTCCCGCGATCAGCACATGTTCACCTTTTGACACCTTTGCGCGGTGAACCATATTTTCAGCCGTACCATAAGCGCATGGGATGGTGCCAAGCTCAGCATCACTCCAGTCACAGTTCACTGGAAAAACTTCGGTTGCAGGTACTTTCACAAATTGTGCAAATGCACCGTCAAAATCAGAAGCCATCCAAATGTTTTCCAACGAATCCCATCCTGAACTGCGCATACAGGATCTAACCAATACGCGCGAGTCCATAAGGCTTTTACTAACTCCCGGCGCTACGGCAACCACCCGACCACAACAATCGGTCCCCTGAATGAACGGAAAAGGTGTCGCCTTATTCCAACCGCCATCTCCCAGTGCTTTCGCCTCTTGCTTTTCTTTTTCGCCGGTGGCCAGGGCTTCCGTACCCGTCGTGACCTTGGAAGAATACCAGCCAAGGCGGGTATTGATTTCAGTATTGTTTACGCCAGCTGCAAGGACCTGCAAAAGAACTTCATTGGAGCCAAGTTTCGGAATTGGAACATCCCGGTAGTCAAGTTTTTCATAACCGCCGTTTCCTGTGGTGACAACCGCCTTCATGGTCGCTCTGCAATCATTGATATCAAACCGGTCCTTAGTGGGAGCTGTTCTATTTTCTTTCTTCATAACGCGTCTTTCAATTTATAATAAATTTTAAGGGGCCACCAAATGAATTCAATCCGGTCTGCAACGGGCCTTTTATGATGGTCGTTTTTCGCCAATCCTGGGACTCAAGGATATTTGCATGATCCTTGAATCCCGCCATTATCAAATATACCAATGGTAATCGTCACTTTAAATATCAAAAGATCTGATCGGAGTACAATCGATTATTCTAATTCTGAAAAAAAGTGGATACCATATATTGTTTGCCGATTTTCAAAGCTATTCTTAGCAATAGTGACAACAACGTCTTTGAAAAATACATTCTAAGCTGAAGTATCTCTATTGCGCTCCTGACCACCAGCAATATTACCATCTGAATCCTTTTTGAAATAAAGCCAGATCAGGATGCCAATAAAAGCAAATACCCACAGGTTAAGAAGTGTGTCAATAATGTTGTGAAGTGA
>JASFJP010000477.1:0-4160 GCA_050121225.1 Desulfobacterales bacterium | reverse complement strand
TCAATGCGTTTGGGCGGACTCATTGCGACCCTCCGCACAGATGCTTGCGAAAATCTCGGGTTAACGGATAGCCATAAACCGCCTTGATCGAGCGGTTAACTTTTTTGCTCTGATCGTTTTTACCGCGCCCGGTGGTGTCGCCCAGATAAATCCAGTTGGCCGCCTTGTAACAGCTGCCGGCAAAACGCTCTTTATCGACAAAGGTCTCAAGATAATATACCCGGTGGTGGTATACCCGCTGCCAGTCGATGGGAAGCACCCTTGCCATCTTTGACAGCACATGAGAGGCCAGATACGGCACCCGCACCCAGGGAAGGATTAAAAATCGGGTGTTGTAAGCGATCAGATGAATATACTGCCGACGGCGGTCTGCCGACCAACCGATAAACCGGTCTCGACAGCCAATATGCCGCGCAGCCGACGAGAAGCCCAGACAGCCAATTGGCTTTGCGTCGGCAAAAACGATATATTTCAAATGCTCTCCCACCGGCTGGCAATAGCCCAGATAGTGGTAGGTTTCAATCAGAGAATTAAATAATTTTTCGAACCGGCTTTTTCGAACTTGCCGGAATGTAAGCGCTCCAATATGCTTTAACCGACCTGATAAAGGGCTTTGATCGATGTCTATCTTTTCGGGCTGTGGGCGCTCAACCAACGGATTGGGCGGGCTGCATTTTTTCCCCGGCAGTCGGATATAGCCGGCGCGGTGAAGTGCCAGCATAAATCCGCGGCAGACCATATCGCGCAGGGCACCATTGGGCTGAACCCAGTTCCAGGCCTTACATAACTTCACCGATAAAGCGCGCCGGCTGTCATCCGGGTTGGCCGCAATCAACTGCCAGATAAAGGCCACATCCTCGCTGGTAGCCTGCCGGCCTCTGTATCTGATGGGCAGATCCATGATGCCTACCGTAGCATAGGCATCGGTGGAACGCAAGGCTTATTCTTATATCACGCAATTTTTTTCCACACCGGCGCGGTCTGGGCACTTTCCGGATTACCGTTCCAGATCAAAAGCTGCAGCTCATGCACCAAAAGACGCATCAGCGGCGATTGCCGTTTATCCGGCCACCAGCAAAAGCGGCCCTTGGATAACCTTTTTTGGCACAACCAAAAGCCCTGGCCATCATAGACCAAAATCTTGAGGGAAGTCTTTTTCTTGTTCATGAAGACAAACACATAGCCGCTAAAGGGGTCGCATCCGAGCACATTTTTGCATACCCCCGCTAAACCGTCGATGCCTTTCCTGAAGTCAACCGGCTCTACTGCCAAAAAGATCCGCATATGCGGCGTGATCTGGATCATGGCCGCTTGCTCCAGAAGGCTTTCGCAAGTTCGAGCGGCTCAAATTCCGTTTTGCCTCTAATGTGCATCCGCATTTTGGCGCCGTGGTGATCTTCAATTTCGACGATACATTCCGATACGGCTACCGGTGGCTCAATTTTCAGTTCAATAAAACCTGGCGGGCCTCTCCTAACCGCTGTACTTTTATTTTTGGCGGCTACACGTCTCTTTAAGCTGCTATAATCAACAACCAACTCTTTGGATATCTCACTGATGGAATGCGTGGCTGTTAAGCTGACAGCAGCCTGCCACAGTTGCTCGGGTATCGGCCGGGGACTCTTTCGGGTTCTACGCCAAATCTTAAATTGCTCTTTGACTTCGCTGAGACTAAAACGCGGGACTGAGTGATTTTTCGACGCCATCGGTTATCCTCCTTTGGGTTGTTGGACAACCGATCGTAACATTTTTTTTAATGCGGTTCATGCACGCTTGCCGGAAGGACACAGTGATTTGTGATATTTTATGATATCGAAGGGCTAGAAAGCCGTGATTTTTAGCATATAGTCTCAATATAGCAATTTGAGGCTACACGCTACATTGAAATATTGTGCACTTTGAATTGTAAAAGGTTTCAACTATGGGTTTTGAAATACTACGATTTAATCAGGTAGCAAAACAGAAACCTCTCGACGGGCTGTATGTTACTGTCTCTGACTGTTGCCAGATCTCAATGTGACTATTTTACGTTACTTGGAAGTTTTTATTTTGTTCGGAATTTTAAGAGTTTTACCGGTAACAATATAGTTAGCACGATGTAAATTGTTTGCCAGCATGATATTTGCAACGCTGGTGCGGTAGCGACGGGCGATCAGAGATAAGCTTTCCCCGGATTGTACTCTGTGTTTGATGAATTCTACATATGCAGGATTTAGGCGAAGAATCTGATCGATGTTTGCCAGCAGTCTCTGCTTGTTTCCCTCTGGGATTTTAAGCGTATAATGTCCGCCGGGAACAATGCCTTGCCTTAGCTCAGGATTTAGCTCTTCCATACTATTTTTATCGATTCCTGTTATTTTAGCGACATTTTTTAGGTGAATCTTTTTTGTAACTGTCATGGATTCAGACTTCAATGCCGAATCGATTATAACTTTGTCCAGCCCATATTTTTCCATATTTTTTACAATGTGCAGAGTTGCTAAAAATTTTGGAACATAGCGCAAAGTCTCTTGCGGAAGCTGCTCATAAAGATCCCAGAAGTTATCCAAGTAATTAATCTTCTGGTTTTGAATAACTCTCAAAACCAGGGATTCTCCACAATTATAGGCTGCGAGCGCAGTGGACCAATCCCCGAAATGACTGTGAAGCTCTTTTAAATATGCGATCGCTGCTTGCGTTGATTTTTCTGGGTCCAAGCGTTCATCAATATATCGGTTGCGATTGAGCCCGAATTTGTATCCTGTCGAGGGGATAAATTGCCATAAGCCTAAAGCTCTTGACTTTGAAAGTACTTTGACCCTAAATCCACTTTCAATTAACGGCAGCCATGAGAGTTCTTGTGGAAGATCTTCTTCTTTTAGCATATCAACTATCATCTGCCTGTATTTTCCCGATCTCTTGTACGAATTAATGAAATGATTTCTTAGACCACCTTTCGTATAAAGGTCGATCTCAGATTGAACCTGTTTGTTTATGATGACCGGTATTTCATTTTGACTTCCGTTTATAACGATCTTGCGGGATGCATAAATTTCAAGAATGCGCTTAGAGATCATATATCGCATGTCTTCTTTTTGCTGATTCAGATTTTCACTTGTATGGGTGTTAACACTCAGGATTAGTAAATATGCCTGATCAAGTAATTCGATTGCTCTATCAAGTTCACCACGCTGCCAAAATTTCTGAGATATTTGACAGAGCACGAGGACTTGATCCATCATCTGTTGTGCTATGTTTTCTGATTTAAAAAATATTTCATCAGATATGATTTCATCGTTGTAAAAATGTCTGTAAAGTTTATTTTCTTTTAATCTTCCAGCAATTGCTGTATCGACTGCCGTAGTTTTGTTGCGGTTGTCATCTATAGGTATTGAATTTGGGTGTCCCAAAAAATTTGTATTTGTTAGAGAATAATTTTTTTGATCGATATCAGCAAACACTAGTATGGGCTGAAATAATAGGGCTCCATACAAAATGAATCGAATCTTTTCTGCTCTCATATCACCAAAGTAAATTTTTGTAAAATTTTTTAGAAAACCCATAATATTGCTGCAAAGTTTATGTAATGAAATAGCGCTCACGGGCAGATTAGAATAAAATCGTATCTAGGCAATTGATACAATAATTATGCCAAGGATATGCTTCAAATTTTTTGCATAAGATTACAGGATGTTATATGAATTATGCGATGTGAATAGAAATTGACTATGAAATATTTTGTAGAAAACTATGGAAAATACTTCATGATATAGAAAAGACATGGCTCTAGAGCCAATAAAAAGGCTCAAGTGCGACCGGATCTGTCGCAAATATCTTGCATAATCAGCTATTATAAGTAAAGCAATTAGGTTAAATCAATCCTAGCAAATAATTAAAACAACTATTTCTTCTATTCCTTAACTAATCTGCTTTTTAACAATTATAGATATCCAACTAATAGAATATCAGCCGAAACTGTAGATATCTCCGATGAAATCTGAAGTAAATTTGGCCTCTCAAAAGCACAGATATTGTAAACAAAGCGCGAGGGAGCTACTTCTTTGGCTTTCTGCCGCACGTGCCAGCAATTGACAATCCCGAAAGCCCTGTGATAATCGAATTAAATCGCCATTTATTTCGAAAATCATCGAATTGCCGAGATTGGCAAGAAATTTCAGTTT
>JASFJP010000476.1:0-4169 GCA_050121225.1 Desulfobacterales bacterium | reverse complement strand
TTGAAAAGCAGCAACCCGCGCCTGCTCGAACGATGGTGTTTACGGGCTGCACCGGCATCCTGCAACCGGATTTGGTGTTGACGGCCTTGGATTTGATACGCCGCTTTGATCCAACGGTTCAGGCCTTAGGCGGCGTCGACTATTGCTGCGGAGATACAAACTTAAGGGCGGGAAACCACCAGATAGCAACCAATAACTTTGTCAACCTAGTGGATGGACTCAATGCCTTTTCTCCGCAAACGGTTGTATTTCTGTGTCCAACCTGCAGTGACTTTTTCGATTTACACCAACCGGAAACGAATTGGAACTGGCGATTTGTCACTGACTTTCTTGCTGATCATTTAGATGATCTCGGTTCCTTCGCGCCAATAGAAACTACGGTTACAATCCATGATGCCTGCCATTTGGTCCGGGGTGATAAACCAGGGTCGGAATCTCCGCGGAAACTTCTTAACGCGATTCCCGGAATCCAGATTGTTGAAATGAAGCACAACCGGGAAAGGGCTCTGTGCTGTGGCGGATCGGCCATGGCGGCTATTGGAAAGCCGGGAGTGGATTTTCGCACCCAACGGTTGCAGCAGGCAGAACAGACTGGAGCTCAAATCATGGCCCTTTATTGTACGGGGTGTCAGTCGGTCTTTTCGCCGGAGAGGCCCAATTGGCCTTTTCAAATTGAAGCGATTCTTAAACTTCTGGGGCGCTCTTTGGGAATCGTTCATAAAGATCATCTGATGCGCTATTTAAATTACCAAGATGGCCAAAAGGTTCTAAGGGAAATCGAAGCGCGCTTAGCAGAAGCTGAACTGCCCGTAGAAAAGCTAAAACGTTTTGTGCCCAAATATTTCGCAGGCCCTACGGTCAAAAAACGATAAACGACGCCCCCAAAATATTTGCTGCATGTCTATTTTTCAGTTACGGGCGCGGAAATATAGGCTCGGGGCATTTGGCAGGGAGGATTCTATTCTTGAAAAGTTGAGCTTTACGGAGAAATCAATTTTTTCAAACCGTAATACTTGCAGCAGATCCTGTATCTCATACATGTAGTATCCCCAAACATCAAAATACTCGGACACACCAAAATTTTGAAAATCACCGTACATTTTGATTTTACCGGTTCTTTTATCAAATTCTCTGCGCCAGAAGATTTTGAGCTGATCGGCATGAATTTCGAATCGAAAGGGCGATTCGATCATAAATACGTTAAATACAACGATGCCGTTTTCACATAGGCAGTGCTTAATTTTCAGCAAGGTATTGTAGAGCCGATACTTATTGAAGTGAGAGACTGTATTACCAATGCTGTAAATCAGATTAAATTTTCCAAGGCAACAGATGTCATCATTTTCAATGTCTAGCGCCTTAAATCGGGCATGCAGTATCGGCTCAAGGCATCTTTTTTCGGCCCGTATGATCGCTGAAGGCTCGATGTCCACTCCGGTTACAAAATAGCCCCGTTTGGCAAACTCCAGCGCATGCAATCCTCCACTGCAACCGATATCCAAAACCCGGGTATTTTTTCGGGTATACCATTCAAGAATTTGTTCAACTTCACGAACATGTTCTAAATTAGAATAGTGCACCCGCTCATAAACGTCCAATCCTGAATCTTTATAAAAACTAACCATAACTAAATTCTGGATGAATTGAAGAATTTGGTGCGAATAGTTATCCGTTTCCCAGTATTAGAGCGTTTGTCAGAATAACTTTCCGATATCGGTGAATTCGCCAGCCTTCTTTGGTTTATCAATAACGTCTATGGCTTGATTCAAACACTCTAATAGTTTTTTTTATGCTGGACATTGTATTATAAATTTCAGCGATCGCTCAAATACAGAGGTACCGTGCAGGTGAGATTCTGAATCCGGTGAGCCGAGTTAGAAATAGCAGACTGGCCTAATCGAGAGGAGCTTCACTCAAAATGAACAGAGCCCAATGCTGACGTGTCCAAATGGATCTGCGATTTGATATAAATAAATCGGAAAATTCTTTATAAAAGTCAAGTGGTTTCTAAAAAGTTTGGGCAGTCCCTACCCAAGACTGCCCATCAAAAGGTGAATGAAATGAGGTGAGAAGATGGTTCTACCAGGCCAAATTCTCAAACTAATAATACCATGAAAAACGAAAAGAAGCAAAATTAAATTCATTTCTTTGGTAGCTGAAATATTATTAATCTAATTTCTAAGAACATTTGTATTATTATCAGGAAGATATTTAACAGATTAATTTTACCTACGCTCATTTGAGATTATAGAAGCACGTATGTTCGCATCATTCACTCTACAACTAAGACTCGACATGGGGAGCCGCTCACATCCTGCAACCGCAAAGGCAAGGCTATAAGCTCTCCACCAGGTTGGACGGCTTGGCACGCTCCTCTGTGCAGGTCTTCAATTAAATAAACTCCAGCCTCAGCTAATCGCCGATGGAACGACAAATAGGGTTCCTCGAAAATTTCGACAACCCCAACAACGGCCCAAACCGGGATTTCCAGTGAAACAAGTTCATCCATCTGGTGAGGGGTTAAGCTCGACTCCCCGGATGAGGACTTCAGGAAGAGAATTTGCTGCCGCTCGAATTCCTCGACTAAACTGGGGGGTGGTAAGTCCGAATGAACATCATCCAAATTGACCAAAAAATAGGGTCCCATCAGTCTTTCAATTGGCAAGGCTTCGAGAGTTTCAGCACCCGACTTAAAATGGGCAGGAGCATCAATGTGTGTGCCAGTCTGGGTCCCAAGACTGAGTTTCGAAACCCAATACCCCTGAGATTCTACCGTGCACCAGGTTTCAGCCGAGAATTCCGGATCTGAATAGTCGCCGTGGTAGTAGATCTCCAGATCACTATTTACGGGCTTGGTCAGATCTGTAATTTTTCGTTCATCGAACATATTTTTATTTAATCCTCATCAGGTATGCCAAATAAGCCAAAATTGACCCAATATGGATCATCATCCCACCCACGAAAATCAATGATCGCGAAAGCATAGTTAATGCTGCAAACGTACAGCTGCATCTCCTGTGTAATCAAGACAATTTCTTCAGGTTCGAAAAGGACGTCTGTTTCGAAAAATTCAAATCCACCAATAAAATTACTTCCCTTAATGTTAGTGCTATCAATATTCAGAATCGACCACGGCACCCTCCTAACAGTTATGACATTTGGATAGGGCATTTGGGTAAAGTAAGTGTTTAACTGAATTTTTAGTTTTACTCTTCCTGTCAAGCCGTACTTTGGCTCGGTTAAAGCTGCATACCACCCCTTACCGTCCCATTTAATGAAATACCGATATTTTGAATGCGACGGAATGAATTCGTATCCACTATATAGAATTGCTTCCTCTTCATCACCCTGAAACCAGGTGTTCTGAGCATCCAACCAAGCTTGGAATGGACCCTCTTCGGCCCAACTTCGACTCCGCCCTCTAGCACTATCCACTAGTTTGTCGGCTTTCGGCAAGTTTTTCAGAGTTTTTGGATCTTTAGTTGATAGTGTCTGACGAAAAAGGGGATTGCATTCAATTACAGGCTGTCCCTGAAACATATTGCCTCTGATACGAAGCTCTTCCCTGAATCGCAGACAATTGTCCGATGTTGATGATATGTATTTGGGTAAGGGGCCACGATCCTTCTCATGGAGATATTTTTTAACGAGTTTATCTTTTGAGATCTGTTTCTGTGCCATCTTTTTAAAAATATTTTCCTTTAAACCAAGCCATGAAAATTGTTCTTTTAGATTGGTTTTCCTTTTACGGGAGTCGACAATATACCTGAGCCTTTTCAATTTGGTTTTTCCAGGAAAAATCAGGAAATAACGTTGTTGACTGAGTTGACTTAGTACCTCGGTCGATGCATGATTTTAGATATGGCCGAAACAGCCAGCTCTGCCAAACGCCTTGTAAACCCCTTGGGATTTGTTACATCATCGACAATCTGACGTTTTTTGATTCCCTACACAATCACATGAAACGGTGCCTTGGTCCATCCGACTTGGCTCTGTTCAATATCGTACTTCTCCCACATAAAAAAAACGTGGTTATCCTAAAAGCTCAAGTAAGTGACGTCGGCGTTGACGGTAACCCCCCTGGCGGGCGTGTGAAACTCGCTCATAAGAGAGCGTAACAGCAAACAGGGCCTCAAGATCAATAAGACAGTGAGGCGTACACACACGTT
>JASFJP010000475.1:0-4174 GCA_050121225.1 Desulfobacterales bacterium | reverse complement strand
ACGCCGTTTGAATCTGGGTCTTTTCCAGGCCGACATTAATGTGGCCTGGGATCTCGCCCCTCATGACATTTCAATTATTCTCTATATTCTTGGCCAACCTCCCGTATCTGTCAACTGCCAAGGCAAAGCCCATTTCAATCCAAAAATTGAAGATGTAACGAATATGACGCTGAACTTTTCCAATGGTGGTTTCGCTACCATTCAAAGCAGCTGGCTTGATCCAAATAAAATCCGCGAGATGACCTTTGTCGGAAGTAGACGAATGCTCGTTTACAACGACCTTGAACCGATGGAGAAAATTAAAATATATGACAAACGGGTAGAGACACCCCCACACTATGATACCTTTGCAGAATTTCATTACTCTTATCATTACGGTGATATGTATGCTCCTTACATCAAACAGTATGAGCCTTTGAGAATGGAATGCCAGGAATTTTTGGATTGTATAAACACCGGTTCACAACCGGAAACGGGTGGTCTGGAAGGTCTTCAGGTAGTGCAGATATTAGAAGCAGCCTCAGAATCGTTGAAAAACGACGGAGCTTTAGTTAAGATTAATCGTGTGGATCACGTGCACTTCTTTAACGGTAACGAACGACGGGCCCTTGTTGTGGGGCAGTAACACCAGCCATGTTTCTAATTGCGAGCTGGTTGCAACGTGCATTCTTTCAAAATGCAATGACCTACGACGAGCGAATTTTGAACTAGGGATATCGAGATAAGATGAAGAAGATTTCAGCCGACGTTAAGATAGGAAAAGATGTGGTCGTCAATGAATTTGTAAACTTATATGGTTGTGAAATCGGCGACAATACCAAAATCGGAACCTTTGTGGAAGTCCAAAAAAATGCCAAAATTGGCCGCAATTGTAAAATATCCAGTCACACCTTCATTTGTGAGGGCGTGACCATCGAAGACAACGTATTTGTCGGGCATAATGTCACCTTTATCAATGATATCTTTCCGCGGTCAACTACAGAAGATGGATACTTAAAAGGGGAAGAAGACTGGGTATGCATCCCCACGTTTATAAAATTAGGCGCCTCAATAGGGTCCAGCGCCACCATACTGTGTGGGATCACGGTGGGAGAGAACGCTATCGTGGGGGCCGGAAGTGTGGTAACAAAGGATGTTCCGTCAGGTACCATCGTAGCCGGCAACCCCGCTAAAATCATCAGGAAGATTGAATCTCACACAGAGTTTGCAGGTTTCGCTAAGAATTGATTTGTACGAAAAGTAATCGGCATAAAATACTTAACTCTGTGAACTCTGAGAGCTGCGCGAGAGGAATTGTTTAAAAATGAAAGTTCCATTTCTTGACCTCAAAGCACAATACGAATTTTTAAAGGATGAAATAGACGAAGCCATCAAACAAGTACTGGAATCTTGTGCGTTTGCCGGCGGAAGGTTTGTTGAGCAGTTTGAAAAATCATTTGCGAAGTTTTGCCAATGCGATCACGCCGTTGGAGTAGGCAGTGGCACCGAAGCTCTATGGATAGCCCTCATAGCTCTTGGCATCAAGCCGGGAGATGAAGTCATCACCGTCCCTAATACGTTCATTGCAACTGCAGAGGCCATTAGTTTTTGCGGTGCTAAGCCGGTATTTGTGGACATAGATGAGCGAACCTATACTATGGATCCAGATTTAATCGAATCTGCGATTACGTCCCGGACGAAAGTAATCATTCCGGTCCATATTTTTGGGCATATGGCTGATATGGACCCCATCATGGAAATTGCCCGATTGAATAACCTGTTTGTTATAGAAGATGCTTGCCAGGCGCACGGCGCAGAGTACAAAGGTCGGCGCGCCGGTTCTATCGGGGATGCGGGATGTTTTAGTTTCTATCCCGGAAAAAATTTAGGCGCCTATGGAGAAGCGGGTGCTGTAATGACGAACAATAAGGAGTTGGCCGAAAATATCTCCAAATTACGAGATCATGGCCAATCTGAGAAATATTATCATAGTATAGTAGGCTGGAATGCCCGCATGGACGGCATCCAAGGAGCCATTTTAGATGTAAAGTTAAAGCGACTTTCGGACTGGAATGAGGCACGGCGGAAACATGCAACAGTTTATGGTGATTTATTGACCGATCTTGATGGAATCGGTATTCCCCAAGAAGCAGATTATGCCAAACATGTATATCATATATACGCGATTCGAGTTCAAAACCGTGATGCCTTACTGACTGCCCTCGCCGATGAGGACATACATTGTGGCATCCATTATCCGCTATCCGTTCATCTCCAAAAGGCGTATTCAGAATTGGGTTATAAACATTCCGATTTACCGGTAGCGGAAAAAGTTGCTTCGCAATTTTTGTCATTACCCATGTATCCCGAGTTAACTTATGATCAACAGAAGCGGGTCAAAGACAAAATTCAAGAATATTTATCATGATAACCCCGATTGAGTTAAAATCCGACCCGACGTTAATCGTTATGGGTTGATAGTTACGAGGAAGACCATCCGTTCCGATTTCTCGTCGATCATGCAATTGAGAACCAAGTTTCGATCAATAGGTTAGGGAGCGCTGTGGAATCCAATATCGAGGTGCACGTATGCAATTTATAGATTTGGCAACACAACAAAAGCGCATCATAAATTCGATCAAGGCCAATATTGATGCCGTACTTGATCATGGCAAGTACATCATGGGACCGGAGGTGGTTAACCTTGAAAAATCTTTGAGTGAATTTGTCGGAGCAACCTACGGAATTTCCTGTGCATCAGGAACGGATGCGCTGATTTTGGCGCTGATGGCCAAGGGCGTTGGACCGGGTGATGCCGTCTTTACGACTCCGTTCACTTTTATTGCCACTGCAGAAGTTATTGGTCTTCTCGGGGCGACCCCTGTGTTTGTAGATATCGATCCGGAGACAATTAATCTAAATCCGAAGAATCTTGAATTGGCCATTCAAGCCTTGAAATCGAAAGACCGAACCATTTATCCTCTGCCTTTGGCCGAGGGCAAAAAGGTTTTCGATATCGCACCCAAGGGAATTATTTCAGTAGATCTTTTTGGTTTACCTGCAGACTATGACCAGATCAACTCGATTGCAGCGGAGCACGGACTTTTTGTCATCGAGGATGCCGCGCAGTCCTTTGGTGCGGAATATAAGGGCGCAAAAGCCTGTAACCTGGCTGAAATTAGCTGCACGTCGTTTTTCCCGGCAAAGCCCCTGGGTTGCTACGGCGACGGGGGGATGTGTTTTACCAACAGTGATCAATTGGCTGAAGTCATGGCCTCTTTGCGAATCCACGGCAAAGGAACGCACAAATACGATAATGTACGCATTGGTATAAACGGTCGGTTAGACACGATCCAAGCTGCCATATTGCTTGCTAAATTTGAAATTTTTCCTGATGAATTGAATTTCCGGCAGCAGGTAGCAGATGGTTACTCAGAAATGCTTTCGAAGGCCAACAACGGAATTAGGCCCCCCGTCACTCCCTCAGGTTACAGAAGCGCTTGGGCGCAATACTCGATCTTAGCTAATGACCAGAACCATCGTGAGAAAATTCAAGCCAGATTAAAAGAAGGTGGTATTCCAACTGCAGTATATTACCCAAAGCCGTTGCATCTTCAATCTGCCTTCGCTTCGCTCAGTTACTGCGAAGGGGATTTCCCAGTCAGCGAAGATTACTCCACGCGTATCTTCAGTATTCCCATGCATCCTTATTTAAGCAGTGAAAATCAGGAAAAAATTGTTGGGCTGTTAGGGGAATAAAATTTCTCCGGCCATTCCGAAAGCTCAAGTCAAATGCATCGGTTCTGAAGATACCCTAAAATTTTTTTGATTTTTCTTGATGTAGAACTCAAGAGTAGGAAAGAAATAAGATGAAAGAAAACATGACTACAAAAAACCAACCTGCTGTTGCCGTCATCGGATGCGGGTACTGGGGTAAAAATTTAGTGCGCAACTTTCACAGTTTAAATGCATTGAAACTCGTATGTGACAAAGACGAAACCAGCCTCTTAAAAATAAAAAGTGACTACAATGGTGTCGAAACCTGCTTTGCAATTTCCGATGTACTCTCACGGGAGGACATCGATGCTGTGGTTATTGCAACGTCAGCAGAAACACATTTCACTCTGGCCAGAGAAGCACTTCTGGCAGATAAGGATGTTTTTGTAGAAAAACCACTAGCACTTCAAGAAAAAGA